>JAGPDB010000001.1 GCA_018057765.1 Acidimicrobiia bacterium | reverse complement strand
ATGTAATCCGCATAAATAATTCTGTAATTGTCCAGTTGAATCATGATAAAAATGAAGAATTACCAGTAATATTTGCAGGACATAGCGATACTGTCCCACCTGCATCTTCTGGTGATAGCGCTAATCCTTCTAGAGTTGATGGTGACAAACTTTATGGTTTGGGTACTTCTGATATGAAAAGTGGTTTAGCTATTATGTTGCGTCTATTGCATAATATTGACGAGAAATCAACTTTTATTTTTTATGAGGGAGAAGAAATCTCTGATGAATTTAATGGTCTTTGTTTTCTTTCTGAAAATAACCCTGAATTGTTAAAAGGAAAATGGGCTATCCTTCTTGAGCCAACCGATGGAAATTTAGAAATGGGATGCCAGGGGAGCTTAAATGCCAACATTAGTTTTAAAGGTATAGCTGCTCATAGTGCACGACCACATTTAGGCGATAATGCTATTTATAAATCTATGGATACTTTAAATAAGATTAAAACTCAATCTAAAAATTTAGAGATTCTTGAAATTGACTCATTGAATTATGCTGAGAGTCTGCAGATTACAGTTTTGCAAGCTGGTAATGCGACAAATGTACTTCCAGATAATTTGACTTTTAATTTGAACTATCGCTATCAACCATCTAAAACTAAAGAAGCAGCTATTGGGTTTATTTCTGATTTATGCAAAGATGCAGATGTTATAGATATCTACGATGTTTTAGAAGGAGCAATGCCCGCATTTGATCATCCACTTATTGAACTTGCTAAATCTAAAAATATCGATATTTTGGCTAAAGTAGCATGGACTGATGTTGCACGTTTTTATGCTTTAAGTGTGCCGGCATTAAATTGTGGGCCGGGTTTAGTAGAAATGTGTCATCGTGCTGATGAACATACTTCAATAACACTTTTAGATTCAACATATAATTTGTTAAACGAATTAGTTAATGCTGATTAATTGCTTTGAGCACTTTGTGTTTGTAAAGTTATTGGCTCTATTCCCATACCAAGCGGTGTCGGAGCATCGGGTAATTGATCATCTGGGACGAAAGTAGCACCGGAAGCATTATTGGTATTTAAACCCGCATTGGTTTCAATACCAGTGGTAGGTAAGTCAGTATTTACTGCATCAGGACCTTCTCGTTTCGCAGCCTTAGCATGTTCAGCCAATGCTGCTGATCCAAGGTGCGCACCTCCTGCACCTGGCATATTGACAGTTACATTTACACGATCATTACCAATTAGTTCATTTCGTTTTTTAGCTTCTAGTGCTGGTGTACTGTTAGGATCCATATTGGGTAAATCTTGTTTTGTTACTTGTCCTGTTGTTGGAGGGATTCGCCCACCAACAATCTGACCAGTTACAGGATCTACTTGATTTAATGCTTGCTTACCATCTAGTGTCGTAACTAAGTTATTTGTAGGTACTCTATTATTTATTTTTTCCTCTGGGGTAAGTTCTGTTGGTGATTTTTCAGTTTTAGCCAATTGGGCATTAGTTTTTTCTATTTCGTTAGTTCGAATTTTTGCTAGTTCTTTAGCTTTAGCTCTAGCTATTTCTTGTCTTCGTACTTCTTGCGTTTTTAATCTTGCTTCGATTCGGCTTTGTCGTTCAGTAGATTCCTTAGTTTTTGCTTCTAATTCTGCTAATCTAGTCAACTCAGTCAACTTTGCTAATTTAGCAGTTTCTTTTGTAGCGCTATCAACTGTTTTTTGTACAGAATTCTTAATAGTAGGGACTGGAATTATTGCAACTAAACGATCGGCTAATTCTGGTCGACGATTTTGACTTTGATTTAATTCGTTTAATCTACCTATAGTCACTAATCGCTCCATTTCAGCTGCTCTTCTTGCAGCACAATCTATAGAACGAGGTGTTTTTACTTTTAATACAGCCACTAAAAACACTTCCTTTGAGAACTAGGTCGTAACACTCCGATTATATACCTTATTGTAAGAAAACGCTACAAATATTTGTAAATTTTGTGTTTAAACAATTAGGAAGAATATTATAAAAACTGATAATAAATAAAACTAGTCTCCTAGACCAAATGAACCTAAAGCAATCGGCGCAATTATAGGTGCAACAGCACTTGCTACAGTGACACCAAGACCAATTTTAGCTGCTTTTTCTAATAATTCTACAGCAAATGAACCACCAAGAGTTTCTATAAAACTTGGTGTATCAGTATCTTTCGCACGTTTAGCAATTTCAGCTGCTTGTAAATCTGCTATTTGTTGTAAACGTAATGCCTCTGTAGCTCTTAGGATTTCTACTTGTTGTAGTTCTGCTGCTCGTTGTGCTAATTCTTCTGCACTCATTGTTTGTACAACTTCTTTTGAAAATCCTTCGGCTATAAGAAGTTCTTGATTCTCAGTTACTTGATCAACTAATAATTTTAATTTTTTTAATTCTTCTAATTGTTCACTAGGTGAGATATGTAAAGTAGCAGCACTATTGTGTCGAGTCGTATTTGCAAAATCTGGTCTTGGAGTTGCTAATTGATCTAGAAAAGTAGAGGTATCTGTAATTGCGACTGTCCTTTCAGTGTCGCTACCTGTAGGGAATGTAACTCCCTTTTCTTTCTTCTTCCCAGAAACATAAGCATCAGGGTTTAAACTAGCAAGATCAGGGTTTAAAGCACGTGCAAGATCTCTGAGTGCTTTTGGTGTCGTACCAAGTTGGCTAAAAAAATAAGTCGTGTTCGGAGTGTTCGCGTTAGATGAATTAACATTGCTTACTACGACATCAGTTTGATTTCTCATTGCATGCCTCCGATCCTTCTGTTTAGTAGGTCTACACCTATCGAAGAGGTTAACTTAATTATAACTTATCTATATGCAATAATACAAGTTTTTGGACATATTTATTTCCAATGGGTAACTTATTGTGGTTAAAACATTTAAATATGTCTTATATACGACGTAAAACGGTCACAACTTTACCGAATATCTTTAAATTGTATTCTTTTAGTACAACATCACTCATTGATGGATTCGAGGGCCTTAAAATTATTTTTCTATCTTTCTTGATAAATGTTTTTATAGTTGCCTCATCGTCATTGATACCAGCAACGACAATATCGCCGCTATTTGCCGTATTCTGCTGACGAACCACAACATAATCACCATCAAAAATGCCAGCGTCGATCATGGATTCGCCTCTTACTTTTAACATAAATAAAACTCCATCACCAGTAAAATCTTCTGGGAGGGGATAGCTTTCATCAATTGTTTGGTCGGCTAGGACTCCTGTTCCAGCAGATACAGATCCAATTAATGGAATATGTTTTACGGGCCTTCGCTCGGCAATTGCACCAGATCCCGATTCATATGACATTTCTATTGCTCTTGGTTTGGTGGGATCTCGTTTTAGAAAACCCTTAGATTCAAGGGTTGTAAGATGGTTTTGAACTGTGGCAGGAGATTTCAGGTTCAATGCCTTTGCTATTTCTCTTACGCTTGGCGGATAGCCCTTATCTTTTAAGTTCTCGTCTATGAACTCAAGAACTTCTTTTTGACGAGAAGTTAAGCCTGCTCTGTGTTTTGTTTCAGCCATGTTAGTCACTTTCTAAAGTATTTAGTTAACAGGTTTATCACGGTTCTTTTAGTTGACGTTATTTACTATAGCTCTGCATAACATCAAAGTCAAACATTTGTTCGTATAAACTTGACACGAACGAATGTTCGTCCTAAAGTACATGTGTACTTACAAACATCTGTTCGTTAATGTCACACCCCTGTGGTTTAATAAAACAGTAGACGGTAGGTAGAAATATCGTTTTAAATAAATCTTATAGAAAGACATAAGGAGCTAGAAATGGGTAAAGCAGTTTCATTAAGAGAAGCAGATTTAAATAGTCAAATACAAGGCCATTTTGTTAGTAGTTTTGCATCAGATAATTCAATTAAAGGTAACTTCGCTGCATATAAAAACTCATTGAGTTCATCAATCTATAAAGATAGAAGGGTTTCTGTCAGTTCACAATCACCAAAGACTCTAAAGAGTGTGGAACCAAAAGAGGTTCGTAGTACTAAAGCATCCCCCCGTTTTAGTGCTAAAAACACACGCTTTAGTAGTGAAGTACGTAAGAGAATAGTAGTTACATTATTAGTTGCTATTTCATTTCTTGCAGTGCTGATCCCCGCAAGCCAGGCTTTTGGCGGACTCTCCCTCGGGTCTTCTAAAAGCTCGGCTGTGGTCAATAAAAATGATACCGTAAAAACTATTGTTGTTAAAAGTGGAGATACACTTTGGTCAATAGCTTCACATCTTGAACCGAACAAAGATCCAAGAGGTGTAGTAGACACTTTAGTAAAGGCTCGTGGTACATCAAATTTAATAGTTGGTGAAACTATCGAATGGGCGAAATAAATGTATTAGTCTTTTAATGTGAAAATAAATGAAATAAACTTATCCTTATTAAAAAAAATAGATATAACTAACAGAAAAGTTCAGATTGCGATAGCAGTTCTTGTCGTGATTGTAATAGGAGTAATAATATTTCTATTTTCTGGAGGTAGTGAAGATAAATCTGGCTTTAAAGAAACTACTACATCAACAACAGAAGTCACAGTGCCGTCAAATACTCCAAATATAGCTCAACCATGTTCGCTATTGACAGCAACTGAAGCAACTACATTACTAGGAAGTACTACAAAAGACGGAGTAAAAGCAGATATAGATGAAGACACTATGCGATGTAGATATGATTCAATTACACCAGATGGTAAATACTTTTTAAATGTAAATGTATATGTATTCAAAACAAAAAAAGCATATAACTCTACAAAGACAGCCAATAATGGAGTTACAATACAAACAAATGTAGATGACGGCTATTATGCAATGCGTGAGAAAAAGATAGAAATCGAGCGAATAGTAGCTATACGATCTGGTGATAAACGAATAGCACTTTCTATTTCAATAGCATCAATAATGCCGAACCAGACAATAGATAAAAATACTACATTAATACCTGATGCAAATAAACTAGCTGAGTTCACGGGTAACACTATGGCAAAATTAAACAAGAAATAAGTGAGGTAAAATGGGAAACGACAATACAAAAGATGATGGCGATGGTTTTAAAAGAGACGAAACTCTTGGAGAGCAAATAAGAAGAGACATGCATGATAACGATGCAAAATTCGATAAGAATCAAGAAGAAAAACCAAATAAGTCAAAAGAATTATCTAAAAAAATAACTAAGAAAATATTGAAAACAAAACTTCCAGTTTGGCTACTCGTAATAGCTTTTATATGTTTTTCATTTTTTAGACTCTATGTATATTTCACACAGGTAAGCCCAGTAAATTTAAGACCTGCAGTAGAAAATGCGGTAAATGTTAAAATAATAATAACTTCTTGTAAGGATGAACTAGATAGCAAGAACATTAAAGTTCGTGATGAAGAAAAACGCATTGAAAACGCATTAAAAAAAGATGAGAAGGTGCTGGATGCATCTGTAACAATTGAGAGAATAGATTGTACGAAATAGTTAGGACACAATGAACGAATCAATAAATGGAATTAACCCATCAATTGAAAGTATCAATAAGGTATTAGTAGTTGTCGCACATCCAGACGATATAGATTTCGGATGTGCAGGGACAGTCGCATGGCTCACTGAAGCAGGCAAGGAAGTATCTTATTGCCTAATAACTAGCGGTGATGCTGGTGGAGACAATGATGGTCTATCAAATGTACAAAGAATTGAGATAAGAGAACTTGAACAAACTAATGCTGCAAAAATCGTTGGTGTAGATAAAATTCATTTTTTAAAACAAAAAGATGGAATGATTGAATCAACACTTGATTTGCGTGAAAAAATTACAAGAATCATTCGTAAAGAAAAACCAGATCTAGTGATAACACAATCACCAAAACGAAGATACGATCGGATTTATGCTAGTCATCCTGACCATCTAGCTACAGGTGAAGCAACATTTTGTGCTGTATATCCAGACTCACGAAATCCAAATGCGTTTGGGCACTTATTAGATGAAAATTGCATGCCACACCTTGTTCCTAATATTTGGGTAATGGCAGATGAAAATCCCGACACGTTTATTGATATTACAGTACTTATTGATAAGAAACTAGATGCATTGTTTGAACATAAAAGCCAAATTCAAGATCACGCCAAAGTTACCATAATGATAAAAGAATGGACCGGAGATATGGCGAGTTTAGCAGGAATGGAAAAGGGTAAATATTGTGAAGGATTCAGATTTGTTAATACTCAGTAGCATGAAAAACAATAATATAATATAAAGAAATCCCTTTAATTAAAAGAAATATGCACGGAACCATAAATCTAGACTAGATTCTACTAATTGAGTTTTTCGAAAATTAACATTTCAAATATACTCAATGTTTAGATTGTTGAGCAATTAAAACACGGATTGCAACAAAACAGGAGTATACGTGCGAAAAGACGACCAGGCTAGTGAACAAGACTTTATAAATTCAATATATGCAAGGCTTGAAGATATGCGTAAAAGTGCTCAAGCTATCGAAACGTCATACTCAGAAGTAGGACGAGGGGGAACCCACCAAGCAAAATATGAAAAAGATGCCGCAATTTCTGTTGCTAGGCAAAGATTAGGTTCGTTAAATATTAATTCACAACCACTCTGTTTTGGAAGACTGGATTTAGAAGACGATAATGCAATTGAAGAAAAAACTACAGTTTATGTAGGAAGAATCTCAATTTCTAATGAAGAGCAAGAATCATTAGTTATCGATTGGAGAGCACCAGTAGCGGAACCGTTTTATAGAGCAACGCCAATAGACCCTCATGGAGTTGTGCGAAGAAGACACTTCCATATGTCGGATAAAAAAATTATCAGGATGGACGATGAAGTATTCGATGAAAATAAGGCAGAAAAAAATAAATTACATGTTGTAGGCGAAGCAGCATTATTAAGTGCTGTTTCTAAAAAACGTACAGGTCGTATGGGCGATATTGTTGCTACGATTCAAGAAGAGCAAGATCGTGCAATACGAGCACAATTAAACAAAGTTTTAATTGTTACAGGTGGGCCAGGTACAGGTAAAACAGCAGTAGCCCTACACCGAGCAGCATATCTGCTTTATACCTATAGAAATACACTTGTAAATTCTGGCGTATTACTAGTCGGGCCCTCAAAAACATTTCTTAGATATATAGATGAAGTACTCCCATCATTAGGGGAGAACGATGTGTTCTTAAGAACAATAAATACAATTAGAACAACACAACAAATTCATGAATATGATACGAGAAAAAATGCAACACTAAAAGGTGATATTCGCATGGTATCTGTTCTAAAAAATGCTCTATCTGATAGACAACATCCATTAGATAAACCAAAAGATATAACTATAGATGGTTATAAATTAAATCTAAATAAGCGTAATACACAAAAAATAATAAATCACTTAAAGGAACGTCCAGGTACTCATAATCAAAAAAGACCTATGTTTATAAGGTCTATAGTAAACGAATTAATTTCACAATATAAAAAACAGATGGTACGCGCATATCAAAATTCATCAACAAAAAAAATTGAAAATTCTGCAGTACAAAGCAATTTAAGATCATTGGGTAACAAGGTAATTGATCCAGATATTGTAAAAAAAATACTCGATAAACAGCACATACCTGAAGTATGGCTCGAAAAGATGGATGACCGTATTAGACATAACGATGAAGTAAAAATTTCCATAGAACGAATGTGGCCAGCACTAAGTGGGTCAGAGCTGTATCACGATATGTGTTCGTTCAAAGCGCTCATTTCAAGCGCATCTAAAAATATACTCACAGAAAATGAACAAAATGCACTATATAAAGATCGGGCAGAAGATATAGAATCTGTTCAGTGGACAGATTACGATATAGCACTTATAGATGAAGCGGATTCTATATGCGGTCCATTAACTTCATCGAGGAATACTAGGAAAAGAACAAACTACGATAGCGAAGAAGAAAATGCCTCAAGGGTTATTGGAGAACTTGGTCTAAAAGGTTACATGACAGCATCTGAGTTGGCACAACGTTACGGCGAAAAATCGAATAGTGAAATAACTTCAAGTGATACAATAAAAACATTTGGTCACGTTCTTATCGATGAAGCACAAGATTTTTCACCAATGCAATGGCGAATGATTGCAAGGAGGGTGCCATCAATGTCAATGACGATTGTAGGTGACTTTGCACAAGCCTCTCATCCCGGTACATGTAAAAATTGGGATGAAGTATTAAACATACTCAATGGTGTAGCTAAGACTAATGATGAAACAGTATTGTTGAGTGTCAATTATCGTACACCTGCAGAGGTGATGGATTTCGCTCATGACATTATGCGCGAGGTTTCACCTGAACTGGCACAAACTCAAGCTGTGCGAGAAGTTGGTTATTACCCAATAGTTGAAATCGGAGACATAAACATAAATAGTGTCGTTAAATATGTGAAATCAAATTTTAACGATGAAGGTACCATTGCAGTTATAGCGAATCTAGAAATACATAAAGAACTAGAAGAAATATTAAAAGAATTCGATGCGAGTGCTGAAAATTCAAAATCAATTGATACAAAGGTAGCAATACTCCAAGCTGTAGATGCAAAAGGTTTAGAGTTTGACCACGTGATCATTTATGATCCACACGAAATAGTAGGTGATGTAAAACGGCCAGCAGGGTGGAAGTCGCTTTTCGTTACCCTAACCAGGGCAACGCAGTCTTTGGTTGTCATAATGGATGAAAAATACGATGACCGTTTAGCAAAAATTATTCGATCTCATCAAAAGTAAAGTAAGGTAAAAATTATGGTATTTAAAGTCAAAGAAATACAAAATGTAAACTGGGATGTTAGTGATATTGTTAAGAAATATGAATCCTTAGAACAACTAACAGGATTAGTTGAATCAAAAGCCACTGTTCTTAAAAAATTTGAAGGAAAAATAGCACAATTAGATATCGGATCATTTTTAACATTTATGAAAGATTATGGGGAGTACTACGAATTAAGTGTTCGAGCTATGGACTATGTAACTCTTCGATATAGTGTTGCAACCAATGATGAAATTGTAGCTGCACAAATGCAAAAAATTGATGAACAATTTAGCGAGCTTTCTGCAAAACTATCTTTTATAGATATTGAAATTAATGATATTGATGATGATAAATTTCAAAGTATAATATCGCTGCCGGAAGCAAAATTTTGTTCATATTCTTTAATTCAAACTAGGAGATCTAAAAAATATCAACTAAGTGTAAAAGAAGAATCTTTAATATCGCAATTAAGTGTAACTGGTGAATCTGCATGGTCGAGGCTATACGAAGAGCTATCTTCAGCAATTGTAGTAGACATAAAAGATGAAGATGAACCTGTAATGCTATCTAATGCATTAGCATTTCTCCATTCTCCTGATCGTGAAAAAAGAAAACATGTAGCAAAAGCGATATCGGACTCTTTTGAAAAAACATTAAAAACGCATACGTTTATTTTCAATACATTAATAAATGATCATTATATAGAAGATAAATTGCGTAAATATCCAACTTGGATCAGTGCTAGAAATTTAGAAAACGATGCCAGTGATGAATCTGTTGAGGTGTTAGTTAAATCTTGTACATCGCGTTACGACATAGCTCAAAGATGGTATAAGTTAAAAGCAAAATTATTAGGTTTAGATAAACTTGAATACTATGACAGATATGCACCTTTATCAAGCGTAGAAGTTAAAGTCACTTACGCTGACGCTTGTAATATTGTACATGATGCATATTCGAGTTTCTCAGACAAGATGACAAAAATATTCGAAGATTTCATGAATAATGATTGGATAGATGCATCTGTTAAAGAAGGCAAAACTGGCGGTGCTTTTTGTGCTCCCGGAGTATCTGATCACCATCCATTTGTCTTATTAAACTGGACAAATTCAAGGAATGATGTTCTCACACTTGCACACGAAATGGGCCATGCCTGTCATGCTGTATTGGCAGCAAAACAAGGACCATTCCATCAAGATACTGGATTAACATTCGCAGAAACTGCATCTGTATTTGCTGAATCAGTCACATTTAATCGATTGTTAAATATGACTGAAAATAAAGAGGAAAGATTAGTGCTGCTTGCAGAATATATAGATGGACAAATTGCAACAGTATTTCGACAGATTGCTATGCATAGATTTGAGACAGAGGTTCATAATCATCGCAGAACAATTGGCGAGCTAAGTATTGAAGATATTAAAAGATATTGGTCAGAAACACAACAAGAGATGTTCGGCGAATCAATTATTCCAAACCATGATTACTCTTCATGGTGGACATATATTTCTCATGTTTTTGAGGTGCCAGGATATGTATATGCATACGCATATGGACAGTTATTAGCGTTAAGTGTATATGCGAAATATAAAGAAGAAGGCGAAAGTTTTGTTTCTAAATATGAAGAGATGCTTTCTTCTGGTGGATCAAACTCACCTGTGGAATTGGCAAAGCTTGTAGGTGTTGATTTAGAAGACCCTGAATTTTGGAATAATGGTCTTAGCATAATTGAAGATATGGTAAATAGTGCCGAAAGTTTAGCTTTGGAGATTAGCAGAAAATAGCTTCTCTAATCGGCCAAGACCAACATGACCATAGCTTAAAACTCTTGAATGAAAGTCTTTAAGTGAGAACCAACCCTGTAAACGTTCACGTTCATCTTCGCGGATCTCACGGATTGTTTTTTCACCTACTTTATAAGAAATCGCTTGACCAACCCAACCTAAGTACCTATCAACTTCATCTTCACAATAAGCAGGTGTTTCTCTTGCATATTTAATTAGTAAATCAACTGCCATTTTACGATTGAAATAAGAACCGCGTTCAAAAATTAATGGAGCATCATTAGGAATTTGATATCCACATTGTAATCCTATATCGATTACAACTCTTAGTGCTCTAAATAGTGAAGCTGCATACATACCTAGGACATAACCGGGGTCGCGCATAAGGTTTAATTCCACCATGAGACGCTCAGCATAAAGTGCCCAGCCTTCAGCCATACCATTATTACACGCTAGAGTTTTTTGAAAGTGCGATAGATCATCGCCCAAACATTTAATAGAACCTAAATGCAAATGATGTCCCGGCACAGATTCGTGAAAACAGGTGGTGGCTTCAGCCCAAGTAGAAAATTTAGTTTTTCCATTTATGGGATAGTAGGTTCTAGCTGAACGAGTGAAATCATCTGAACCAGGAACATAAAACATAGAATAAGTTGCAGACTCTTCAATTGTTGCTGCTTCAATATTCTTTAATCTAGGGTCAATATCGAAGTGCTTACCGTCTAGGTCGTCCAATGCTTCAACAATTAACATTTTTAAAAAAGATTTAAGCTCTCCAGGAGTATGTAATGTATATTCTGGGTCCGATTCTAAGAAATTTACAGCAGCTAAATAACCTTCGCCTGGTGTAATTTTTGCTGCAACGGTATCGGCTTCACGAAGTAGAGTTCTTACTTCCTCGAAACCCCAAAGAAATGTTTCATAAACATCAATTTCTTTACCCAAGTGGCGCTGAGCACTCCTTTTATAATATTCAATACCTACAGCATCTCGTTCAATTGTTGAATTTATAATTTTAGACTCTAGAAATTTTTTAAAATCTAAAAAAGCAGATGGTGCAACTGAATTTTGAAATAACGGTTCAGCTGCATATATATCACAATTTCCAATCATACGCGCTATTTGACGGTTGCGTGGCAGAGCCTTTTTATTTTTAGCGAACAATAATGTCTCTTTATAGCTGTTTAATGACTCTGGAATTTTTGCTATTTTTATAGCGAGGTTCTCTCTAGCTCGCTTCGATGAAAAATCGATATTTAATGTTGATACATGAATAAGATCCAATGGATTGTCAATGAATGAAATGCCACGAAGATAATCCAAGGAGTCATATTCATCAACTAAATCCTTACAATAGTCACCAAGTACATCCGAACATAGTTTCTCATTAAAATCTTTTGGTAAATGATTATTTAATTGTTTAATAGTATCTTTAGCTAGAATCGCAGTATTGTCATGTCTTAATGGTGATAAATCTCCAATTTGATCATCATATGCAGAGAATCCCTCTTCAGAAGCTTCCAATGGATTTAGATCATTAATTTTTTTAAGAAAATCATCTGCAATATTAAATATCTCTCGATCCTCTGGATCACGATTTTCATGAGATTTTTTCATACACGACCATTCTTATACAATTTTATGTGTTGTAGGTGGTAATCTTTTAGATATGACAGAAAATAATTTAAATAATCTTGAAAATACTGAGACTCGTGAGGAATCAGACACAATGGGGACTGTTTTAGTACCTGCTAATAGATATTGGGGCGCACAAACACAAAGAAGTCTTCATCATTTCTCTATAGGAAATGATTTGATGCCTAAAAGTGTCATAAGGTCTATGGCGATATTGAAAAAAGCAGCAGCCTTAACAAATAGGGATTTAGGAAAATTAGATAAAGATTTATGTGATCTAATAGTGCAAGCTGCAGATGAAATTATTGACCATAAATTGGATGGTGAATTTCCATTATATATTTATCAGACAGGATCTGGCACTCAAACCAATATGAACGTAAATGAGGTAATTGCTTCTCGAGCTAATGAAATCTCAACAGGTATTCGTGGGGGTAAATCTCCTGTACATCCAAATGATCATGTAAACATGAGCCAATCTAGTAATGATACTTTTCCGACTGGAATGAATATCGCCGCAGTTGAAGAAACGGTTCGAGTCCTATTGCCGGCTGTTAAATCATTGAAAGATGAATTGGATTCGCGTAGAAAAGAGTTTGATCCTATTGTAAAGATTGGTCGTACTCACTTACAAGATGCTGTTCCTTTAAGCTTGGGACAAGAATTTTCTGCTTATGTAGCACAGTTAGCATCTTCAATAGCACGGATAGAATCCACGCTTAAAGATCTTTCTGCACTAGCTATCGGTGGAACTGCAGTAGGTACTGGTTTAAATGCTCATCCTGAGTTCGGTTATAGATGTGCGATGCATATAAGTGATATTTCTGGTCTTGACTTTTTTTCTGCAGAAAATAAATTTGCTGCACTTGCTTCGCATGGAGATATTGTTTTTGCGCATGGTGCAATTACAACTCTTGCAACTGATCTTATGAAAATTGCAAATGACATTAGATGGTTAGGTTCAGGACCCCGTTGTGGTATTGGTGAATTAGTGTTGCCGGAGAATGAACCGGGATCATCAATAATGCCTGGTAAAGTGAACCCAACACAAAGTGAAGCTATGACTATGGTTTGTGCTCAAGTATTTGGTAATAATAATACGATTACTTTCGCCGGCTCTCAGGGGAATTTTGAACTAAATGTTTTTAAACCTGTGATAATTTTTAACTTTATTCAATCAGTGCAAATAGTTTCAGATGTTTGTAATACTTTTCGAGAATTTTGTATTGAAGGACTGCAGGCAGATAAAGAAAAGATTGAAAGCTACGTTCAAAGTTCGTTAATGCTAGTAACTGCATTAGCTCCTCATATTGGATACGATAAGGCTGCAGAAATAGCTAAAAAAGCTCACAAAGAAAATACAACATTAAAAGAAATGTCATTAAAGCTAGGATATGTTTCAGATTCTGATTATGACAGTTGGGTAGTACCTGCAGAAATGATTTAATCGCATCTATTTGTTTTTATTGATCCTAGATTTAACCTTTTCGCTTTCGATGAACTACTAGAACTAAACTATTTATATTATGGCACCACAATTTATATATACTATGCATAATTTATGTAGGTTTATTCCACCTGATCGCGACATTTTAAAAGACATAACTTTGTCTATGTATCCTGGAGCAAAAATTGGCGTGATTGGTGGTAATGGTGCAGGTAAATCCACATTATTAAAAATCATGGCTGGGCTAGACGACGGATATACTGGTGAAGCAAGAATGACTCCTGGTTTTTCGGTTGGATATTTGGCACAAGAACCCCAACTTGATGAAAGTAAAACTGTAGGTGAAAATATTACTGATGGTCTTGGAGAACTGGCTAATTGGCTGAAAAAATATCAAGATGTATGCGACGCAATGGGTGAGCCTGATGCAGATTTCGATAAGTTGTTAGCAAAACAAGCTGATTTACAAGATAAAATTGATTCCGCCAATGGTTGGGATATAGAACGTACATTGGAAATTGCTATGGATGCGTTGCGTTGTCCTAGTGCTGATAGCTCTGTCGTAAATTTATCAGGTGGCGAAAAACGTCGTGTTGCTTTATGTAAACTCCTTTTATCTAAACCAGATCTATTATTACTTGATGAGCCAACAAACCATTTAGATGCAGAGTCAGTTGCATGGTTGGAGAGATTCTTAAAAGAATATGCTGGAACGGTTGTTGCCATTACCCATGATAGGTATTTTTTAGACAATGTTGCAGGTTGGATTTTAGAGCTGGATCGAGGTAGAGGTATCCCTTGGGAAGGTAATTATTCTTCTTGGTTAGAACAAAAAGAAGAACGCCTATCATTGGAAGATAAACATGATAACGCACAACAAAAAACCTTAAAACGCGAGCTTGAGTGGATGAAAATGTCGCCTAAAGGTCGGCATACCAAATCTAAAGCACGTATTACTGCATATGAGGATTTAGTTGTTGCAGCTAACGCAGCAAAAAATGATGGCGATCCTATTTCAATTTTAATCCCGCCAGGACCTCGTCTTGGAGACAAGGTAATAGAGGCTAAAGATTTGACGAAAGCATTTGGTGATAAATTATTACTCGATGGTGTAGATTTTTCTATTCCACCTGGTGCGATTGTAGGAATCATTGGACCTAATGGTGCTGGAAAAACTACTTTGTTTAAAATGATCACTGGGGTTGAGAAACCTGATAGCGGAGACATAGAAGTTGGTTCAACTGTGAAACTTGCTTATGTTGATCAATCTAGAGATATTCTTGATGATGATTCAAGTGTTTATGATCAAATTTGTGAAGGTGTTGACCGTATTATTGCTGGTGGTCGTGAAATGCATGGCCGTGCATATGTTGCGGGTTTTGGATTTACTGGATCCACACAACAAAAACGTGTTGGTGACCTTTCGGGTGGAGAACGCAACCGTGTTCAACTTGCTAGAGTCTTAAAAAGCGAAGGCAATGTTTTGTTGCTGGACGAACCAACCAACGATTTAGATGTCGATACTTTACGTGCACTTGAAGATTCTTTACTCGGTTTTCCTGGTTGTGCAATAGTAATTAGTCATGATAGATGGTTCCTTGATCGTGTTTGTACTCATATTATGGCTTTTGAAGGCGATAGTGAAATTACATATTTCGAAGGCAGCTTCACCGAATATGAAGATGATCGCCATAAGCGTTTGGGTACTGATGCAGACCAACCCCATCGTGTTACATATAAAAAACTAAGTACCAGTTAGCGATAAATGATTTTGGCATATTATGAAGACAATCCATATCAATATGAAGTTATTGGCGAAAAGCTGGTTGCTTCAGGCCTTACTCTTTCGCGTGATAATGCGGGGGAGATCCTTTTTGTTGAGAAACTTTTACCGGGAGAAAATGCTCTTGTAGCAGAAACTTATCGTAAGGGAAAAACAAGATTTGCACGAATAGAGAAATTAATAACAAAATCTGAGTTAAGAGTTCAAGAACCTTGTGAGTATGTTGCAAGAGGTTGTGGTGGTTGCGATTGGCAACATATAGATCCAAATGCACAACTTGATTTCAAGCGCGAAATTATTATCGATGCACTTGTACGCATTGCTAAAGTTGGTACTATAGAACAAGTCGAGGATATAGTTTTAAATACAAGCCAACAAATTAGAACTAACTATCGTACTTCTGCTCGTATTTTTACTCGTGGCGAAAATTGGGGCTTTAAAAAAAGCCATTCTAACGACACTGTATTTGTCGAAAAATGTATAGTATTAAATCCTGAGACTGAACAATTAGCAAGGGATGCTGCTGTAGCATATGCCCAAGAAAGTGGAGAACATGAGATTTCTATACGTAGATCTCCAGATCTGTTTATGGGTGATCCGATTAGAGTTTCGCCAAAAAGCTTTTATCAAAGTCACATCGATGCACCTCAAGTTCTAACAGAATATATACTTGAATTAATTAAGCCATTGGGTAGTAGCTTAAATTGTGTGGACCTATATTCAGGCGTTGGCATCTTTGCCATTGCTTTAGCAAAGCAAGGTCATAAAGTTATTGCAATAGAAGGTAATCCAATTGCGGTTAAGGATGCAAAAATTAATTGTAAAAATTTAGATGTTGAAGTTGTGAATAAGGATGTATCAAAATATCGTTATCAAGCAGAGTTATCTCCTTGCGATCTTGTCATTGCTGATCCTTCACGAGAGGGAATAACGAAACTTTCAATTGATGGAGTTTTAAGTACAAAAGCCAAATCTATTATTCTTATAAGTTGCGATCCAGCTGCTGGTGCTAGAGATATATTATTACTACGAAATGCTGGATATATTTTAGAATCTGCAAAACCATTTGATCTTTTTGGAAATACGCATCATGTAGAAACAGTTTCATATATGACCATGGACAATGGTTGAAGATTTATATAGAAATAGGTTTAAGATGAAATTTAAGAGTATGTTTGTATTTCTTGTTATTGCAATTCTTTTTTTAAATTCTTGTGCTGATCCTAAGAATGATTCAAGTGTCAAACCTCTTAAAAAATTGGAACTAGAAACTCCCGGAAAGATTAAGGATGCGCCCTTATCTCTCGTCGAATTTTATGATGGACCATCAGATTTGTCTAAGTTTGTTAATGGCGATTTAATATATTCACAAGTTTTAACAGATTTAAAAGCCAATGTCATGGGTTGGAGAGTTTTATATGCGACTACTTCGTTAGATGGTAGTCGAAGTGTTGCATCAGCCTTAATCTATTCACCAAAAGACAATAAGAAACATCATGTAATTGCTTGGGCACATGGTACTACTGGTTTGGCTGATGGTTGTGCGCCTTCTCTTGCACAAGATGGGACTAAGCAAATTTCTTATTTTGATGACTATATTAACAATGGGTATGCAATTATTGCTCCTGATTATGAAGGTTTAGGTACGCCGGGAGTTCATCCTTACCTTGTAGGAATTAGTGAAGGTAGGTCAATTCTAGATTCTGTATTAGTTGCACAGAAATTTGGCCCAATAAATGCAATTTCCGGTGCAGTGGTTGTTGGTCATTCACAAGGTGGCCAAGGCGCTCTTTTTGCTGGTCAATTAAATAATACCTATGCGCCTACAGCAAAATTATCTGGCGTAGTTGGGATAGCCCCTGCGGGTGAATTGAATATGCTAATAAATAATGTATCTAAACTAGGAATCACTAATGGATTTGTAGTTATGGGAGCTGCTGGCTTTAAGGCAGCATATAAAGATCTAAATCTTGATGCAGTGTTGACGCGATCTGTCATTGATAAGAGTCCAGAACTGGAAACAGGTTGTTTAATTCTCAATATATTAACTTTTAAAGATGATACTGGCACAACATTAGTCGCAGATCCAAGTACGATTGAACCATGGGCTACCTACCTGGAAAAAAATTCTCCTGGTGGAATAAAAATAGATGTCCCTGTATTTATAGCGCAGGGAACTGATGATATCATTGTTCCTGAATTTATTTCGCAAGAAATTCACGATAAATATTGTACATTAGATACTCCTGCGAACAAAAAACTTTATCCTAATGCTGATCATTCTGGAGTTTTAAAATCAGCACGTAATGATGTTTTATCCTTTGTGAGAAAGCGTTTCGATAAAAAAGAATTCTTTTCTAGTTGTAAATGATTGTTTAATTCTTGTTTTTGAAATTTTTAATTGCAGAATTAATAGCAGTTCGTGCTTGTTCAGCATTAAGCCAATCTCCAAGAATGGCATGCTTATCCTTTTCTAGATCTTTATATACTTCCAGAAAATGTTTTATCTCTTCTAAAACATGTGGTTTTACATCGGTGATATCTTGAACACTACTAAATCTTGGATCTGTTGACGGTACACATAATAATTTTTCGTCACAGCCTGCTTCATCTGTCATTTCTAACATACCAATTGCTCGAACATGGATATGACATCCAGGGAAAGTTGGTTCTTCTAATAGGACGAATGCGTCAATAGGATCGCCATCTTCGGAAAGTGTATTGGGCACAAAACCATAATCGTGAGGATATTGAGTAGAGGTGAATAAGTATCTATCTAACCAGATTTCGCCTGATTCGTGATCTATTTCATATTTATTTCGCGACCCTGTCGGAATTTCGATTACTACGGTTATTTCGTTTAAATTATCATTATTAGTCATCCTTATATTCTACAAAATATCAAATATTTATCTAGAAAGCTAAAGTCATATAGAGTAATTGTCGATAGTATATTTACAAGCAAGCATGAGAAGAAAGGGATTTCAAAAAGGTTTAAAATTTATCCAAGAGAACATAAAGAACCCCGATTTATAACAAATCGGGGTTCTTTTATTTTGAGTCGTAAATAGTCATAAGTATTTTCTTAAAATCTCTTATAACTATTAAAAAATAAATGATTATTTAACCTTTAGAAGTATTAATTATCTTTCCGCATTTTTTATTTGACGCACTTTATTTAAATATTCTCTATAACTAGGCAAATCTCTTGCCCAACTCCTTGCAACTTTATCAGTAATATCTCCTGCATCAACTGCTCGAGCTAAGGAAAGGTCTCGCGGTAACATATCATAATCATCAATTCCAGTTTGTAAAGCAGTTGGAATCTGATGTGTAGATCCTTCACGTATATACGTTTTGATTGCGTTACTAGCAAACATAACTTCAGTAATTACAACTCGTTTATTAGGGTCGGTAGCATGAGGCAATAGCGATTGACAAACAATGCCCTCTAGAGTATTAGCTAGTTGTATACGAATTTGTCCTTGTTCATTTTTTGGAAATGCATCGATTATACGATCGATAGTTCCAGCAGCGTCGGTAGAGTGTAATGTTGAAAATACAAGGTGGCCGGTTTCAGCAGCTGTTAAAGCACAAGAAATAGTTTCAAGGTCACGCATCTCTCCAACAAGAATAACATCTGGATCTTGTCGAAGTATTGAACGCATTGCTGCGCCAAAAGTTTCTGTATCTTCTCCAACTTCTCTCTGGTGGATTAGTGATTTAACACTTGCATGTAAATATTCAATAGGATCTTCAATAGTAATAATGTGTTCATCACGCTCGTGGTTAATCACATTTATTAAAGATGCTAATGATGTTGACTTACCAGATCCAGTTGGTCCACAGAATAATACAACACCTTGTCTAAGCTTTGTAAACTTAAGTAATGATTCTGGCAAGCCTAAAGAATTCAGTGGAGGTATCTTGTTAGGGATTACACGAAGCGCTACGGCTAAAGAATCCCTTTGCAGGAATATATTTGCACGGAATCTCCAGTTACCATAGACGCATGCAAGGTCTAAGTCACCTGAAAATCCTTCTCGCAGTGGTTCCGGTCCTGCCAAGTATTCAATAATTTCGTGAAGATCTGTTGTCGAAAGTGTGTCAAAATCATCAAGTGGGCCAAGGTGTCCACCAACTCTAGTTAGAGGGGGAGTACCAACGCTTAAGTGTATATCAGAACCATTATGTTTTAATGCTGACTCTAGAATATCTTCAACTAATGAAAGTCTAGAGTTTCTTAACAATTCGCTTTGTTCATATAAAGCTTGGAATACTTCCGCAGTCGCAACAGCTATTCTTATTGGCATTCCTGCCTTTGATTGGATATCGTCTATTTCGTATGGGCGTGGAACACGTGGCCATGCAACTATAAGAAATCCATCGTGATATCCAATACCTATTACTTCTTGCCCTGGTTCAATTGCTCTTACTGCACTTGGGTCTAATTCGTGATTAGGGTTATCTAAAATTGGTATTCCAGCATTACGTGCTTGTTCATAAAGAATAGTGTCTGGTGTCGCTTGCGTTTCTGGGTAAGTATTTTTATTACCGTTTTCCGGATAAAAATCTGCATTTCCCATCGATTGATCATGAAAATTTTGCTGGGCTATAGGTTGTTGTGCATAAGGTGAATTCATTTGTTGCGGATTTTGATTGTTTGCGAAGCTGCTATCTTCTGGGTTCACGTATGTCATTTTATTCTCCTAATTATGCAATTTATGTAAATACTCTTATTGACTAATTTGTAAATATGCTTCTTTTATCGTCGGCCACTTTGGCTAACTAGAGTGTTTTTCTTGAATTTCTTCGTGTAGCTTGGCTTGTAGTCTATGTCTTGTAGCGTCTGACCATACATGATACGCCTTTTATAGCGTAGAAAAGACGGACCTTAGAAGGTCCGTCTTGATAGTATTTTTATATTTGAGTATCTTTATTTCCAGGCTGCTTTTTTGTCTGATCCAACTGTGGAACCTGTAGCAAGAGTTGAACAGTCAACATTATATTTGCCGTAGGTAGTTTGAACGCCAGCTTGCATTGTTGCTTTGAAACAGAATTTATCTGATGCTGCATACAAGTTAATTATTGGTGATCCAGCTGTTTTTACTACTGCAACGGTATTACTATTTTGTGCAACAGGAATTGCTGATGTGAATGTAATATCTTTTTCAGAGTCAGTAAAATCACTTGATGTGATGCCTGTATAGTCTGTTACTCCTTGGCTAGCTTGGATACTTGCAAGAGAGACTTGTGCTGAGCTTACTAAACTTGCTGCATTTGATTTCTTTGCTGAGTCAAGTGATGATAGTAAAGCAAAGATAGCTACTGCAGCTAAGATTGCAATGATCAAAATAACAACTAAGAGCTCGATGAGTGTGAAACCATCTTCGTTCTTATGACGACGTGTCAATGCTTCTTGTATTCTTTTTTTAATGTTCATTAGGGTCTCCTATGGTCTATGTGTGTTATCCCTCGAGAACGGGGGTTTATATATTCTTTTATCGTCACTTGTTTTGGTTAACTAGAGTGTTTTTCTAGTTTTTCTAGTTTTTCTTGTTTTTCATCGTTAAGTCTGTACCAATAACTGAGACTACAGTAAGTTACCTTTTCTTATATGGAAAAAGACGGACCTTAGAAGGTCCGTCTTGATAGTATTTTTATATTTGAGTATCTTTATTTCCAGGCTGCTTTTTTGTCTGATCCAACTGTGGAACCTGTAGCAAGAGTTGTACAGTCAACATTATATTTGCCGTAGGTAGTTTGAACGCCAGCTTGCATTGTTGCTTTGAAACAGAATTTATCTGATGCTGCATACAAGTTAATTATTGGTGATCCAGCTGTTTTTACTACTGCAACGGTATTACTATTTTGTGCAACAGGAATTGCTGATGTGAATGTAATATCTTTTTCAGAGTCAGTAAAATCACTTGATGTGATGCCTGTATAGTCTGTTACTCCTTGGCTAGCTTGGATACTTGCAAGAGAGACTTGTGCTGAGCTTACTAAACTTGCTGCATTTGATTTCTTTGCTGAGTCAAGTGATGATAGTAAAGCAAAGATAGCTACTGCAGCTAAGATTGCAATGATCAAAATAACAACTAAGAGCTCGATGAGTGTGAAACCATCTTCGTTCTTATGACGACGTGTCAATGCTTCTTGTATTCTTTTTTTAATGTTCATTAGGGTCTCCTATGGTCTATGTGTGTTATCCCTCGAGAACGGGGGTTTGATTTAACTTTCGTCAAAAGTTATCTACTTCTTTAATTTAGAGTTATAAAAAATTAAAGATAGGTCATATTACCTATGATATTTTATGAGATTCTGGTAAATAGTCCTAAAGGCCTACTTGTAAAATGTCGCTATATAGTACATAATGACTATATAGGCCGTTCAACCCAACCGACCGATGTGTAATTCAAGTATTTATAGGAAGACGTCCCCCAAATGACTTCAATAAAAAGTGGTAATATATCGAAAATAAATGATAAAAGTATTTCTTTTTCATTTAGCAAATCAATTGAAAGAAGATTAACATCACGGTTATTATCACCTTATATGCCTGAATTCCATACGCAGGTATTACTGCCTCTGAAACAAAGATATTTAGTTGGGGCACCACAATCTAAACTTTCAGATCAATTATATTTTTCAATACATTCATGGTTGAATCGTTTTATTGCAACAAAATCTAGAAATCTTCCAGCGTCTGCCGATTTAGGTGAACTTGAATCACGGGTTCATGAATCAGCATTATTAGCTTGTCGTTCTTTAGATTGGAATCGTACAGAGACTTTTGCGCCATTGCTACGTCTTCGTATTGAAGGTGCAACTATTGAATCTGCTCGTCATGATGATTGGTTAAGTCGTAGACACAGAAAAATGTTAAATTCTTTTCGTACTGAAGTTGATGAGCGACAACAAAAATTAGGACGTGAGCTTGAAGATGTCGAAAAACGTGAAATTGCTAAAAAGCTTTCACCAGATGGGGCTCGAATAAATTGGGAGAGTGATTTACAGAAACAATTTGCTCCACAATGTTGGAATGAAGTTTTTGATAATACCTTAACTGATACTTCATTTTCTCCAGAGGATGAATGTGTTAATAGTGAATATGTTTCTATTGTTCATGCTTGGTTAGATTCTTTACCAGAAGGCTTAGGCGACAAGGCATATGGTTGGGCTATGGATCATGTAAATGGAAATCGTGGAGCACCTAGACCTATCATTCGGCAACTTAAAAAACATATCCCAGCATTGTTGGAAAAATTGGGTTCACACTATGGTGACCAATCTACAACTCGATCTAATGACGATGCTGGTAGTAATTCAAAAGCTAGTTAAATCTTTTAAATTTTATAAAAAACTACTGTCCCTCAACTGGCCTTGCTCGTGCATGAGCCTTTATATTAGTGTCGCTGGCTCCAGGAAAAAATCCTAAAAGAAAAAAAGAATAATTTGAATTTATTTCTACATCTATTTCATTCGAAGCTTGGTCTATTGTAATAATCATATCTTTTAAATAGACATTATTTATTCTCACGTTATTTTCGATTGATTCTTTAGCAGAAAGCTTTGCCTTATTAGAATCAATAACTACATTTCCATAAAGTACACGCTGATCAATATCTATATTATTGGCACCACTCCTTGCAGCGCTATCTGCTATCTCAGTTAGAATTCTACGTTGGGAAAATGCGCGCCAAAGATCTACACTAAAACCACCAATCATAAAGAGAGTTATACATAAACCTATTGCCCAGATAGTAAAAGTGCCTTTTTCATTAAACCGTATCCTACAAGACCGCATATTTATTCTTCCTTACTTCTGTATGGTGGAATAATTACACTATGTTGTACATGATACGTCCATATTGTATTCCCATTAAGGCCGGGTATACCCGGAAGTATTGCACTTGGCACTTCTAGATCGATATATGCAGTGACTCTAGTATTCGGTTCTACCGAGCCTGCATCATAAATACAACGTGCAGATTTTAGTTTGGATTGATGAAAAATTGTACTAAATGAAAGTTCGCGAGTAGCTAAGTCTGTTGCAATATTTCTGCCTTCATTGATCGTGTCTGCATCATTAGCGCAACTTTGGGCAATAGTTGAAACAATGGCATCTAGTCGATCTCGTTTCTCTAAGAAATTTGGTATTTGTAAAACTAGCATCATTGTGGGAATAACTAGTAGTCCCATAGCTAAAGCGAATTCTAATGCAACATATCCACTTTGTTTTTTTGATTTAAATGATTTTAATGGTTTCATGTCGAAGGAACCTTTTCAAAAGTTCTAAATGTATTTTCGTTTACAATTAGATTAGGGAATAAAGCCGAAAGTGAACGAACAGAAGTTGTAGAAATGACATGTATATCATTTCCCTGAATTTCACAATGAAAATATAGATCATTTCTAATTTCGCCTTTAATAGCTTGATCGATATCTGACGTATAAGCTTCTGTACAAGCCTTAATGGCCAGAATTGGATCTTTACTTAGAGAATATTCAACAATACCAGCGCGAGATGCACGCTCTGAAGCACCTCGAATCGAAGCACGGGTATAAGAAAAAACGACAAATACAACAGCCCAAGAAATTATGACAAGAGATAAAGCAGATGCCAAAACGTAGCTTATGGTTGTCATGCCTTCTTGACTAATATCTTTTTTTCTTTTCATATAGAAATTAAATCTATTCAACATCATTTGACACTAAATACCTATTTGGTTCCTGATAAAACCCATTACGTCAACACCAATTTGCTGTAGTAAAAGCCATATACCGACAAGTGCAGCTATTGCAAGTGCGGCATTGCCTAATAATTCTGCAGTAGTCATTCCGGATTCATCTTTAAACGAATCCGATATATCATTACTTATATTATCCATTTTTTCCTTTCTTATATCTACTAATTAGTTTCCACCTAGGACGATTGAGGGTATAGGCGCAGCAACGAAGAGCAACATGATAGGGGCTAGGATTCCAATTGTTGGCAAAAGCATTGCTGCTCTTCTTTTTGCACTAGTTGTCTTTATATCTTCACGCAAAGTGCGTCGAAGATCTTTAGCTAAATCTAAAAGTCCGCCGGTTAAGTCAATACCACGATGACTAGCAGCAGCTAATAGTTTATATGTTCGACAGGCATGTGGCTCAGGTGTCGTACGTGCTGCTATATACAATGATTCATCTATTGAAACACCAGTACGAATTCGTGATAAAACTTCATCGATATCATTTGAAATTATACCTTTAGTACGAGTGGCTATATTTTGTAAAGATTGAACAACGCCAGAACCTGTGCGAATATGCAATGCTAGAAGTTGGTCAATAGTATAAAGTTCAAACCTAATAGTTGCGCAGCGTATAGAAATTTGTCTGTCGATATATCCACGAGATTTAGAAAGAATCACAAACCCAAACAAGCATGGGAAGAATATTAATGCGAAGCCATTGGCGAGTCCTGCCCCAAATAGTAATCCAATGCCGATCCCTGTGAGTGCACGTTTAGCTAGTACAAATCTATATTTTACTAAATCACCTTCAAAGCCTGCTTGACGTAAACGAAGATTCGCAGTATTTTCGTCACCTAAAAATGATAATTTAGCAACGATGTTTAAAAACCATTCGTACATAGGTTTAAAGAATTCTAAAGCAATAGGTAAAGAAACCAACTGAGTATTTTCTTTCACAATATATTTATTAGCTGTAGTATTTAAACGCACTCTAACTACGTTGTTATAGGGAGCTAACCTTTTGGCTATTTTAGGCATTGGTCTATGAAGTATAAATGCCAATGAAGAGAAAAATATCATGCTAAGAGTCGAGATTATAAGTATATTCATATTGTCAACTCTCCAATAGATGCGAATACGCGTGGCTCCACATCAACACGTGAAAATCTACTAAGAATGTAAATACCCACTGCACTTAAGATCACACCTATGCCAATGACTACAGCACCTGTTTTCGATGAATAAAATGCACGGAAAACTCCACCACTTAAAGTAAGTAAAATTAAAACACACCAAGGTAATACGACAACAGCGCGAGAATTAATTTTCATTTCTAGAGACTCAGATTGCATAGAGTCGGCTAAAGCAATATCCTCTGATGTTGATTCTATTAGATTATCAATTATCTCTCGTATGATCTTTCCGCCTCTTTCATTAGCAACAATAAGAACTTCTACTATACGGTCAGTTGTAGCATCACACATCTCTTCTCGAATGGTTACTAATGCTGGCGAAAAACCCATAGTTATTTCTAGAGTAGAAAATCTTTTCATATATGGTTTTAAGGCATCTGGTCCTGTAGTCGCTAGAGTAGAAAGTGCGAATGAAAGTGGATGGCCAGAACTTAGTGTTGCACTTATATCACGTAGTGCATCCGGCCACGAAATAGATAGCTCCCTCATTCTGGAATTACGTTTCTTGGATATAGACATGTAAGGAAGTCCACCTGCAGCTAGCGATGGTACTATAGCTACAAGTGGTGTTTTTGAGAATAATATGATGATTATAAAAGTTGATAATATGCTTCCTAGCGTCATCAACAAATATTGTTGCGGTGTCATTTTTAAACCAGCTTGGGAAAGCCAATTAGCACGCTTTAGAAGAAATTTAGATTGGGTTTTAACTTCTCTTTTTTTATATAGTTTAATTGAAAATAATCGTGTCATTATTTGAATCACAAAAGTCGAAACTAGGATTGCCGATAGAAAACATAAGAAAAAAATCATGAGTATCTACTTTGTAAATATTTGATTTCACCAGTACAGATTTTGTTCAATGTTACTTCACTAGGAAGCGATTTTTCAATACGCGATATCAATCTATCTGGAATTGTACCTGAAAATTTCAACTGTTCTTGTAAAGTCTTTCTTGAAAACAAAGTTGTAGTTGTAAAGCTGTCACTAATGCTTGATTCAACAGCAATAATTTCTGTTACTCCTCTCATAAGACCATCAGAAATAGAAGCATTTTCTTCTCTATCTACATGGACCACCACATCAATCGCTGAAGAAAATATTTTACGCATGATATTTTCACTAACGTTTTCGCCAGCCATCAATGATGCGTTAACGAGTGCTTCTAATCCTTCAACTGCATTATTAGAATGAACAGTACATGCGAAACCGCAACCTGAGTTAACTGCACGAGAAAGCTCGAATGCTTCTGCACCTCTTACTTCTCCGCAAACAATTCTGTCAGGTCTCATTGCAAGTGAGAATTTTACAAGATCACGTAAAGATATCTCTCCAGTGCCGTCAATACCTTGAGGTCTAACTTCGTAATATCCACCATGTGTAAAATTAACTGCAATCTCTCTGATTTCTTCACAACACCTAATACAATGTTGAGGGGGAGCGCTAGACAACATTGAGCTTAGTAAAGTAGTTTTGCCTGCCCCAGGTTCACCAGATATTACAATTCTTGATCTAGTTTGCATCAATGCATGTAAGAAGCCAGCTGATTCCTCTGAAAGAGCATTCCTTTTTGTTAAATCGTGTAGTGAAATATTTTTTACAATATATTTTCGTAACGTAGCACTCAGTTTGTCGCTAACTGGTGGGATAGATGCTGTTAATCTGGCTGTTCCATTTAATACACGAGCTTGAGTAAGTGGAGCTTTTACAGTTAATGTTCTGTCTGTATCGGATAAAAGTCGTTCAATTATATGACGGTTCTCGGATGCAGTGGTAGGCTCGTTTAAACCTCTTAGAAAACCGCTCGAATCTATATAGCTAACTCTCTCACCTTCTATGAATATTTCTTCAATATCGTTTCTGGCTAATAACGAATGTAAAGGCCCATATCCAAAAATAGAATTCGATAATCGATTTGTTGTAGTTTCAAAATCAATAATACTCGATATGCCAGCGATTGCATTATTAGATATTTCTTGGTTAACTACATTCTTTATTACTTCTAAAAGTTCATTTTGATTATGTATAGGATCGAGTCTGCTTTTATCAGCAATTATCATTACACTGTGTCTAAGTCGATCGTACATATCGATTTCTGTATTTTCTACTATATTAATATTTACAGGAATCTTTAAGGATTTATCATCATGGTTAATTGTTGTTAATCTTTCGTTCATTAGGAATCAACCACAGTAATTTTTTGATTGTCCATTAAATCAGCTAATTCATTTTCATTAAGTAAATTACTTGATTTAGAAACTTCATTAAGTCGATATAGAATATCGTTAAAACTATTCAACCATTTTTTTGGGTAATTGATGTTGCCTAGCCATACTGATTTATGTATTTCCTGATTTTCAGCTATGAAAGTAATATTTACTTTATTAGAACAGAATTTAATTTCATCCTCAATTTGTCTTTGGAGATTCTTATCTTGAATTGTTTTATTAATTATGATTTCAATAATATTATTTGAATTATCTGTATCTTTTGTATTAATAAAATCAACTACGATTACCAAAGTTTCTAATATTCTGATAATTCCATGCGGTGAACAATCGCCAATGATAATAAATGAATTGCTTTCTGAAAAAATAGTCTCATAAAGATAGTAAAACGAAGAATGTTGTGATATTGATCCACAATCAAGAATTATATTTGAAAAATGTACTCTTGCTTCATCAAGCAAAACCTGCATCTCGTAGTCTCTTATATCTGTTGCTAATGAAGCATGTGTCAAACCAACTATTGCAGAAAATTTATTTGTTTGTTTTATACAAGCTAAAAAATTTTCTTTGTTGTTTTGAGCAGTCTCAATAGCATCGATTATATGTGGTTCAATATCTAAATTTGTTCTTGGAGCTAAAGATGGATGTTCAAAATCCATATCAATCATTAATGAATCGATTAAACGACTAGCTAATACTATCCCTAGCTCGGTACAGCCTGTTCCACCTGTACCAATAACTGTTGATATATTAGAACATTTTCTACTTGAACAATTATCTGTTGGACCATCTACCAATATGTCTAATGTTTTGATTTCTCTATAGGATTCATTATCTATTAATACTTTTTCAGAGACTTTTAATGTATCGAGCAACTTGATGATCTCATCGCAAATAGACTTCGCATCATTGGTTGAATCAATAATTCCATCTACACCAACAGAACTTAAAAATTCTCTGGAATCATCATTTGCTTCGCATAAACCAATAACCTTTGCATTACGTTTTTGAATTTTTTCAACGAGAGCTCGACTTAAGGCAGGCCAGCTATCAGATACTATAACAACATCATATTCATCTGAAAATAATACTGTTGAATCATATATGAATGATCTTATTTTTAGTTGACCAGTATTCGTACAATGCCTATGGAACTTTTCAACCCAGAGATGTGGGCTATATACAAGGGCGCAGTCGTAAATATTTGGCATTATTAATTGTCCATGGCTGGATTCAACTCTATTGGTTGAAAGTTGGAAGGAACAAGAGTTGTAGTGACCATTGAAGTTTCAGCCCCTTTTGTTTTGGCTACATCTTTTGATCCAGTTGATAAGACAACCATTATGTCTTGTGAACCTATGATTTTCGATAATTCACTAGCTTGATTTCCTTTTAACGCAATAACAATGATTAGTTCTTTAGACGTCGATATTCCGAGTCTATTATTAGGTTTTTTTATAGAACGTACTGTAACTGAGGAAGCTACTAGTCGTGCATTTTCGCCAGTTTCGTATATATCTATAATATCGCCAGGAATAATATCTCCGCCGTTTGCTCGGCCAATATCAAGTGTGATGGAAAGTGATTGTAAGCCTGTTTTTGTAGAACGTCTTATAGTGTTCGTTGATGTTAGAAAATCTAACTTTTTTAAATCCAATTTAGCAACTAATGGACTCTTCTCCATACTCTTTTGAGAAATCATCAAGTCTGATATTATTGAATCATTATTTATAGAAATGTAGTTAACATCTTCTTTGGAAATAACTTCTCCCGCTACAACATCATTTTTTAACTGAGTAATTTTAATTTTTGTATTTAGTGAATTTAAGTAAGTGAAAGTTGAAGTAAATGCTAAGACACCAGTTACTATAATAATAATATGTGCTTTAGATAATTTTTGCGTCCATGCCATTAAAATATCCCCCCGAATATTTCTACAACAAAAGTAGATCCTAATAGATGATAATTAATTTTTATTTAATATGTCAAATGCATATTTTAAGAGTATTTGGTTATAAATTTCATAAATATCTTGTGGTAAATAGTCTATAAGTGTGATAGATTACTGGATATGGCAGAATATAGCGATTTTCCACCAATCATGACAGCTGTTCAAGCTGCAGAATTTCTTAGTGTCCACCCAGAGTATTTAAGGCAAATGGTTAGAGATGACCGTGTGCCTGCTCATAAAATACCCGGAGGTCGAGGTTGGAGATTCTTGCGAGATGAGTTGGTTGACTGGATTAAGGAACAGCCTGGTGCAAAAACTAAAACCAAGTCAGAAAACAAATAACAATAAATTTTTTATTAGCTGCTTACTGTAGAAACTGCAATAATCGATTTTTTGCAAATCAGTTGTGTATGAGAAGTGATAAATTCTTTAACACTGTCACTTCTGTCTTTTAAATAATGCTTTGGTACTATTTTTAAGAAATCTTTAAATATTTCTATTTGTCCTAGCGCAAATTCTTGATTTAATAATTCGATATCGCAATTTAAATTTAGTAGGGAAGTCTCATTTATGAATGAATTAAAACTTATATTCTCAATAGGTACACAATGTGCTTCAACTATATTTTTAGTTTTTTTCCCTATTGAAATAATAAAATAATTTGTATTTAGTATTGGAAATGTACTTGTAGATATGGATTTCATTTGATTTTGCTGGGTTATGGAAAAATAATCTTTGCCTATGAACGAAATACTTCCTTCATATTGCTTTAACGCTGTAGTGATTTGAACGGAAAATCCTTCATTTCCAACATATCCTAAATATTCAAGTAGTGCGGTGTTTCGTTTAACGTATTCAAAGGATTCTTGAGTTTGTCCCTCTTCTTCGTCTCTCCATAAGGTCCGCAAAGTACGTGCAAGTGTTGATCTATCTGTCATACTCATAAATCATCCCTGATATACAATGCATTAATATGCTTCGTATACTAAAGACTAGTATCATTTTTAACACCTTGTAAAGGACAAATTTTGAGTATAAAACTTGACGGCACTAAAAATGTTGAAGCTATGATTAAATCACCTATTGAGGCTACGCTATGCCTTGCCAAAAAACATAAAGATTTTTCTCTAATCGTAAAAAAGTTTGGTCCATGTGAACTTAATTGGAGAAAAGATAGATCAACTCATTTTGCATCATTGGTTGAAACAATCTGTTATCAACAGTTAGCAGGTAAAGCTGCTGCGTCAATTCATACAAGAGTGCTAAAAGCACTAGGTGGAGTTACGCCTGAAAATGTAATGTCAACAAGCGATGTAGATTTACGTAGTGCAGGCTTATCTCAAAATAAATTATTATCAATTCGATCTTTAACAGAACATGTTATGGAATCTAAATTGAACCTAAGATCCATAGGAAAATATGATGATGAACAAGTAATAGAGAAATTGGTACAGGTTAGAGGTATAGGGCGTTGGAGCGCACAGATGTTTCTTATAGATAGACTCAAACGATTAGACGTATGGCCCACTGGTGATTATGGAGTGAGGGCTGGTTCACAAATACTTTTTAAAAAAAGAATAATGCCAACGGAAAAAGAAATGAAGGATTTAGCAAACAAATATAAGCCTTATCGAACTATTGTTGCATGGTATTGTTGGAAATTAGCTGATGAACGTAAATAAAACATGGCAAAACTTAGCTGAACTAAGTCAGTATGAATTTCCAAATATTAATAAAATAGATAAAAACCTCGGTGACTTAATTTCTATTGGTGCTGATTTAGAAACTAGTACGCTCATTAAAGCTTATTCGAGCGGGTACTTCCCAATGGAAGTTTCAGATGAAAATGGAAATATGATTTTGGGTTGGTTTTCGCCTATAAAACGTGGTGTGCTTCCATTAGGTAATTTACGAATAACTAAATCAATGAAAAAGAGTTACAACAGATTTACATATAAAATTGATCAAAAATTCGAGAAGGTCATGAGGAAATGCAAAGAACTTCCAAGAAAAGGAGGTTGGATTAATGATGAATTTATCTACAATTACACTAAATTACACGAATTAGGTTTCGCCCATTCAGTTGAAGTATATGAAGATGATGAATTAGTGGGTGGATTATACGGAGTGTCCCTTGGCGCATTTTTTGCTGGGGAATCAATGTTTTCTACAAAAAGCGATGCTTCTAAAGTAGCTTTAATTAAATTGATTGAGATTCTAAAGGACCAAAAAGCATTACTATTAGATACTCAATGGCTAACACCTCACCTGGCCAGTTTAGGTGCAATCGAAATATCGCGAAATGAGTATTCAATACAATTAAATGAAGCATTAATTAAACCCTCAATGAATTGGGCGCAAATATAAGTTAATCTATAATGATGGATCCAATAACAAAAGAAGCGTTAAATTTGAGCAATGAAGAGATAAGAGTTCTAGGTGTATTATTAGAAAAAGAGAAAACTATACCTGATAATTATCCTCTGACTTTAAATACAATCATTTCAGCCTGTAACCAAACAACAAATCGTCATCCGATTGTCAATTATGACGAGATGCTAATCGAACGAACCTTGGGAATATTAAGAGAAAAGGGTTTAGCTTTACGCGGTGTTTATGCTGGCTCAAGAGTACCAAAGCATAGACATGATATTACAAATATATTTGCAATATCAGAAGATGCAAAAGCAGTTCTCGCAGTATTATTATTACGTGGTCCACAAACTCTTGGTGAAATAAAAGCGAGAACAGATCGAATGGCCGATTTTCAAACTTTACAAGATTGTGATGACGCGATTGAAGAATTGGTGGAATGTGAACCTGCATTAGTTACACGTATGTTAAAGCAACCAGGGCAGAAAGAAGGCAGAATTAACCATTGTTTTTTTAGCGGTTTAAATACTGAAGATAGATTGGATGCTGTGCCTAGTAAACCTTCATTTCAACTTATTGAAGGTGAGGGTAAGGATATAAATAATGGAAATGAAGATGACTATACTCTAGATGAATCAGAAAATCTGTTATATAGAGTTGATAATTTAGAATCAGAAGTCTCAACATTAAATCATGAATTAGCTTCACTCAGAACAATTATAGAATCACTTAAAGATAAATAGTATTAAATATGAATATAAAAAGGGTTTTTAAAACTAATAGAAGAGTTAGAATCACGGACTGTGATTCTAAAGGTAAACTTAGAATTGATTCAATAGCTAGATATTTACAAGACATAGGTTTTGACGATACAAACGATCTTGGTCTTGGTGATGGAGGTATATGGGTAGCAAGATCTATAGAAATATTAAATCGAACAATAAACCAAAAGCAATGGCCAATGAGAAATGATATTGTTGAATTAGAAACTCATTGTGGTGGGCTTGGAAAAGTTTCAGCACAACGAGATGTCAATATTTTTAAAGATAATGATAATTGTATTTCAGCAAAAACTATATGGGTGTCATTAGATGAAAATTATAAGCCAAAAGAAATTCCGGATTGGTTAGAAAAGACATATCCTGAAGCAATTAACATTTCCACTAAAAGAGTTCTTCCATTAGTTCCAAAAACAGAATTACTCGATTCGATAAAATCCTTTGAATTTAAAATTAGACAATGCGATATCGATATTAATGACCATGCTAATAATTCATTCGCATTTATTGTATTATATGAAGCGAGCATAATTTATAAATTCAAGGATTTTACGAAAATTTATATAGAATATCATAGACCTATTGACGTAGATCAGGAATTAACTGTATTGATATCGAGTATTGAAAATGGATATAATGCTTGGTTAAAAGCATCTAATGTTATTGTATGTTCAATGCAGTGGTGTCTTTAAATATCTTTATTCTTTAAAATATCTGGCTCTATGTAGATAGTTTTGACCGATGGTAAAATTGCTCTGATCCTCGACTCGATAGTATTAATATCATTCGTTACTTCACGCAAATTATTTGCCCCCGATTCGATTTTCACACCAAGCAATATGTCTTCAGGACCTAAATGCATTGTACGAATATGAATAATACTTTTTGCTTCACTGCCGTCAAGTATTGCCGCACGAATATTATTCATATCTATTGAATCCACAGCCTCACCGATTAGTAGCGATTTCATCTCGACGGCCAAAATATATGCTATAACAATTAGTAATAAACCAACAGCTATTGATCCCATAGAATCAAAACGCGAATCACCCGTTATAGTTGCAACACTTAAACCAAGAAGTGCAAAAACTAAACCACAAAGCGCACCGACGTCTTCTAGGAGAACAACAGGTAACTCAGGTAATTTTGCTTGTTTAATAAATTGCCAGTAACTTTTATTTCCTTTAACTCTTTTGGATTCAGTCATAGCAGTCCTAAGTGAAAATCCTTCTAAAACTATGGCGATACTTAAAACAACAAAACCCCAAATTGGAGATTCAAGTTCATGCGAGGTGGAAAATAATTTGGAGAGACCTTCGTATAATGCAAATAATCCACCCATAGAAAATAATACAAGTGCAACTACAAAACTCCAAAAATATCTTTCTGAACCAAAACCAAAAGGATGCTCAGATGTAGGTAGTTTGCTAGCTCTTTTAGACCCAAGTAATAGCAATGCTTGGTTTCCTGTATCAGCTAAAGAATGGAGGCTTTCTGCAAGCAAAGAAGCAGCTCCAGTAAAAATAAAAGCTACAAACTTCATAATTGCTATGCCAAGGTTGGCACTAAAAGCAGCAAGTATCGCCTTTTTCCCACCGTCATGCATAAATTTCCCCTTAAATAATATTTTATGTAATCTAGTTTAATGCTTGAGTTATGCTCGAAAAGATACAAAGATATACAGATGGAATCAGCAGTAATAGTATCAACAACACGTTCACCTATAGGCCGAGCATTTAAAGGCTCAATGATAGGGGTTCGACCTGACGATTTAATGGCCTTTTATATACGTGATGTGATGGATAAAATTCATTTGGATCCAGATTCCATCGATGACATAATCATTGGTTGTGGTTTGCCAGGAGGTGAACAGGGATATAATATTGCGCGAGTTGCAACTTTACTTGCAGGTCTGAAAAATACAAGCGCTACAACAGTTAATAGATACTGCGCATCCTCTCTACAAGCCATTGCTATAGCAGCGGGAAACATAGCTGCGGGTTTCGGTGATACTTATATCTCTGGTGGCGTTGAATGTACATCAAGATTTCTTATGGGAACTTCTGACTCTTTGCCTAACACCATGAATCCGAAATTCGATGAAGCGCAAAAAAGAGTCTTATCAAATTCAGCTTTGCAGGGTTATGTATGGAGTGATACTGAAGGTTTACCTGACATTTATATAACAATGGGGTTAACAAGTGAAAATGTTGCTGATCAATTTGGTATAACTCGTCAAGAGATGGACCAGTATGCTTTTGAATCTCAGCAAAAAACAGCGAGTGCAATTGAGCGAGGTTTCTATAAAGAAGAAATCACACCATATATTCTCGACGAGAATACAATTATATCTATTGATGATTGTCCACGTCCTTCCACAACATTGGAAGGATTAGCGGAATTAAAAAGTGCATTTCGATCAGATGGAAGAGTTACACCCGGCAATGCTTGTCCATTAAATGATGGGGCGGCAGCTGTAGTAGTTATGAGCGAAAGCAAAGCTATACAATTAGGACTTGAACCCTTGGCCCGTATTGTTGGTGCAAGTTCGACAGGACTTAATCCTGAAATTATGGGACTAGGGCCTATAGAAGCTGTTAAGAAAGTATTGGCTCAAACTAAATTAAAAATAGATGATATTGATATTGTTGAGCTAAATGAAGCTTTTGCAGCACAAGTTATTCCATGTATGCGCGAATTAAATATAGATCGAGAGAAATTAAATGTTAATGGTGGAGCAATAGCATTAGGACATCCATTTGGGTCAACAGGTGCAAGAATTATGACAACACTTATTCATAATATGAATGAGAGCGATGCTCGATATGGCCTAGAAACTATGTGCGTTGGTGGAGGTCAAGGTATGGCCATGATCATCGAAAAGTTTTAGTTCTTCAATACCGAGGCTAGATTTAGAACGGTCATTATTTAAGTTACCTTGAGTTTCTTGGTTTTCTTTATCTTTAATAGCTCGGGTTTCATTAGGCATTAAAGACATTCTGTGGGGGATATATACGCGCACTTTGTGCGTTGTCATTGCTCTGCGCAATGCATTTGATGTTCTTGTCGAACAGAATTCATCTACTAATGATAGAAAATATCCTACAAATTCGGGACCATGCGCAGCTATATCGTACCGAAGTCCAATTCCGTAATGTGTAAGTTCATGCAATACATAAGTTCCATAGCGATATGCTTTTGGGAATGCGATTTCTATTCTTCCGTCATGATGCCAAATTACATGTGCAGTTTTTGCACCTTTACCAGGTTTTAAGATAGGTGGTTTTGTGGAATTATCTCTTGGGAATAGTTCACTCCATATTTTGCTTGTCTGCACTTGTACACAAAATTTTTCAATATCAAGCATGCTTGGATAGGCAGTACCTAAAACGCCAGTATTTGCTCTATAAACTTTAATCCTTTGAGAATCCCTCACAGGACGTAGACTGTTATTCATGAACTCACAGCTTATGATTATTAGACACGGTTTCAGTACTTGGAACCAATTGAATTTATTTACAGGATGGGAAAATGTGCCATTAGCAGCAATTGGCATAGAAGAAGCAAAACGATGTGCTCAGGTTATATCGGAAATTAAATTTCAACCAGATGTCGTATATACATCGGTTTTAGATAGGACAATCGATACGTCAAATATTATATTGAATGAGCTAGGTTTAAAAGATATTGAAACGCATAAAACCTGGAGGTTAAATGAAAGACATTATGGTGAATTAACAGGACTTGATAAAAAAGAAACAATTGAGAAATTTGGTGAAGCGCAAGTATTGAAATGGAGAAGGAGCTTCGATATCAGGCCACCAGAAGTCTCCGAAAATTCAAAATATAATTTTAGAAATGATCCTCTCTATTCAGATATACCTACAAAACTAATACCAATGACTGAATGCCTTAAAGATGTATGCGAAAGGGTTATGCCTTTTTACGAAAGTGTAGTGGCACCAAGGTTATTAGATGGTGATAATGTGATGCTAGTAGCTCACGGGAATTCACTCCGAGCACTAATTAAAACATTAGAAAATATTCCAGATAAAGATATTGCAAATTTTGAATTACCGACTGGTACACCACGATTATACAAATTCAATAATGATTTAACAATAGAGTCTGCTTCATATATAGAAGATGAAGAAGTGGTCTCAATTCGATCTAAACAAGTTAAGGCCCAAACGTCAAAAAAATGATTTATATGTTAGTATTTACAAAATATTGCAATAATAGAGTTTTCATATAAGAAAAAAGATTATGCTTTTATGCTTAATATTAAACTGAAATAGGCAAATTATAAACGAAAGAGGAATCGTGGATAAAGAAGCAGAACATTTAATAGGTAATAGCTCTCCTGGCGCTGTTAAACGTTGGTATGAGATGTTGAATATATTACATGATGCTGCATCATTAATTAATGCTAAACCTTGGGTAGTTAAAATTTTAGAGATGCCTCAACGAGTTTTTGAAGCTGCAATTCCTGTGCGTATGGATGATGGCGAAATAGAAGTTTTTACCGGATGGAGAGTACATCACAATACTTCTCGTGGACCTGCAAAAGGTGGCATACGTTTCCATATGGAAGTTGATGCTCTAGAAACCACAGCTCTAGCTGCAGGTATGACTTATAAAACTGCAATCTCACATCTTCCATTTGGTGGAGGCAAAGGTGGAATACGAGTTGACCCTACAAGACTCTCTTTAGCAGAGCTTGAAAGATTAACAAGACGATATACAATTGAAATGATGCCAATGTTAGGGCCCGATAGAGATGTTCCAGCACCTGATATAAATACCGATGACAGAGTTATGGGTTGGTTGATGGATACTGTTTCAATGATGAAAATGCAAGAAACTTCTGGTTCAGTTACTGGTAAACCGCTTTCAATTGGTGGTTCACTTGGTCACGTTGGTGCAACAGCGAATGGCGTTGTTACATGTGTTCGACAAGCTTTTGAACAAAATGGTTGGGATCTAAATGGTTCTAGGGTATCGATTCAAGGATTTGGTAAAGTTGGTGGGCCACTCGCTTATTTGCTTCATAGTGCAGGTATGCGTGTTGTTGCTATTGCTGACGTTACTGGAGCCGTAACAAATCCTGGTGGTCTTGATATACCTGCTCTAGGTGAACATGTTAAGGAGTCTGGTGGCGTAATTGGTTTTGATGGCGGTGAAACAATCTCCGCTTCTGAATTTTGGCAAGTGTCCTGTGATGTTGTTGTACCGGCTGCACTAGCCTTAGCCGTTGATGAAAATATTGCAGAAAAGCTTGATTGTAAGATCGTTGTAGAAGCAGCGAATGGTCCTACATCTGAAGCTGCTGATGCAGTATTTATGGATAGAGGCATATCTGTTGTTCCAGATATTTTGGCAAATGCTGGTGGTGTAACAGCAAGTTATTTTGAATGGGTCCAGAATCGTCAGGGTTATGCTTGGTCAGCTGGACAAGTTGCTACTGGACTTCATGACCAAATGATAAAGGCTTATAGTGCTGTACACGATAAAGCAGATATATTAAATGTGTCTATGAGAAGAGCTGCAATGGCTGTTGCATTAGAAATGTTGCAAGATTCCATTACAGCTAGAGGCATTTATTAATGAAGAAAATATTTCTAGCAATATTATGTCTTAGCGTGGTCTTGGGCGGTTGCTCTATTGGTAAAAAAGATTCAAATGGGACTCCAAATAAGGACAACGGAAATTTTAAAGTTGGAAAAGTCAACTATAAGAAATGTTCAAATTTTTTGTGTGCGAGTATAAAAGTTCCTTTGGATTATAAAAAACCAAAAGGTAGGAAAATAGATATTGCATTAAGAACTCTAAGCGCTGCTGTACCTTCAAAACGTAAAGGCATAATGTTGATAAATCCAGGTGGCCCTGGTGGTTCTGGTGTCGACTTTGTTCAATATGCAAGTTCGCTTATTTCTCCTGAAATACTGGATTCTTTTGATATTGTTGGTTGGGATCCAAGAGGTGTCGGTCAATCTACAAAACTTAAATGTACTTCTGCCAATTTAGATTATCTTTTTGATGGTATTGATTATTCGCCTGATAACGAAACTGAATTAACTGCAATGCTTGATGTTAATAAAAAAGTTGGACAAGATTGTGTCAATACTGATAAAGATTTAGCCAAACATTTAACTTCTATCGAAGCTACGAGAGATATGGATGAGATTCGTCAAGCTTTAAATGAAAAGCAATTAAATTATTTAGGGTATTCATACGGTACTGTACTTGGTCAAATATATGCGACATTATTCCCAAAAAACTATCGTACAATTATCTTAGATGGTGTTGTCGATGTAGGTGCTAATCCTTTGACCTCTGCGGGCGATCAAGGTATTGGATTCTCTAATGCATTTGACAGTTTTTTCAACTACTGTAAAGAAACAATATGTAAGTATGCAAATGGGGAAGACCCAAAAACTGTTTACAGTAGAATTGCTTCTGAGATCGATGCAAATCCAATAGTTTCAGATGATGGATCAGGAAGCACTCTAGGTCCTGCTCAATTCGACTTAGGCACGGGCGTTTATCTTTATGGTGGTATTGAAGAATGGCCATCACTAGATGATGCACTATCGGAAGTAGAATTAGGCGATAGTTCCGGAATAATTAATGGATACAATTCTTATTTAGGTAGAGATTATGATGGCACATATGATGGTTCCTATATGTCTTTTTTATCAATACTCTGTTCCGACGGTAAACTAGCTTCAGGCGATGATCTGTATTCTTTTGCAAAAGAAATTGGAATAAAAGCACCACTTATAGGTGAAGCTGTTGTACTTTTTGGAATTCAATGTTCGTATTGGCCAAATGTTGGTGATGCAAAAGCATTTAAAGTAAATAATTCTAAGGGAAATTCAGTTTTGGTAATTGGAACTACTGGTGATCCAGCGACACCAGTTCAAGCATCACGTGACGTTGCGAAGAAATTACAACATGGTTCTTTGCTGGAATTCAAAGGCGAAGGCCACACTGCATATGGTAGATCTAATAATTGTGTAAGCGAAACTGTAGATAAATATATTTTAACTGGGGTGGCTTCTAAGAAAACAACCTATTGCTGATCTAAGGATTTACTCGTTGGAAGCGCGATTTGAGTCTTGATTTAGTAACTCTTCTGTAATATTTTTATACTTATCATCTATCGTTGTATAGTATTCTGCACCATTATAACTAATATGTGCATTTAGTGATGTGCCTGGAATACTATTAACTTCGAGCTCCTGCATTTTATTATCTAGAAAAATCATAGATGCTCCAGAATTTGGTGCAACTAAATCTGCATATTCCCGATAGTCCCAATTAAAGAGTGAACAAATTTTTAAGAGTGTTGATAATACTGGGCGGACTCTTCCTCTTTCTAAAGGTGACCAAGTTGCATTACTGAGATTGACTTTTTTTGCCGCTGAAATTTGAGTCAAGTCCGCACGTTTTCTCGCTTTACGAATTTTTTCACCAAAATCTACAAGACGTTTCGTTTGAACTTCACTTAGTCCAGGAATCGTAGATGGGGGAACTGGATGTTCATGCAATAATGCAAATTCATCAAGCTCCCATTCGAGTACTTCTGCAATTCGTTTAGCTGTATGTGGACGTGGTCGAATTCTTCCACGTTCAATATGTTGCCATCCCGAAACACTGATGCCCGCTTGGAAGGATGCTGATTGACGTGAGAGACCAAGTTCTCTTCTTCTTGCTCTAACTCTATTTCCAAACTCCATCATTAATTCTTTATTATCTTCTTTTTGAACACATATCTTTTGTAAACGATTATCATCCCACTGCAATACTTCTTCAATTTGTTCAGCTGTATTTGGTTTTGGCCTATGGATACCACGTTCTAAAAGACTCCAAGTGCCAACACTTATACCTGCAAGTCGGGCTGCCTCTTCTTGGCTAATATTAAGTTGACGTCTTTTTGCCTTTATCATCCGCCCTGCGGCAATTAATGCTTTTCCTGAAAAATCCGACATATCATCATTAATGTAACGCATAATTAATAAAAATGAAAGCATTATTTTGTTTATTTTACCTGATAGATGTAATAAAACGAATATTGCGAATAAGAATTACTTTAAAACTATTTCATAGATGAGATCTAGTTGCCGACATATAATGGGATGCAAAAAAGAGTTTCTATCAGAACAATCATTATTAATATCATGCTGATAAGCATATTTGTAACTATCGCCTGTGTAAATGTCTCGCCTTCATATGCTGATGGTTTTGTTCCTAAATCTACACCAGATTCATTCCCACTTTTAGATGCTCGATTAATAGGTATGCCGATTAAGAAGACCGAGCTTGCAACAGCACTGATTAGCTATTCAAAAGCCGAGGCAGAATTATCTGCTTTAACAAAAAATCAGAATTCTCTATTAGATCAATCTGTTGTGTTACAACCAGAATTAATTGTTGCCACAGATAATCTAGCTGCAAGAAAACTGCAATTATCTAATATACAAAATTCTCTTAATTCAATAGTAATATCGCAATATCAAAAAAGCTCTGATGCCTACAAGGAGTCAAATGAAAATATTGTTGATGTTCAAAGACGTGCTTCGCAGGCTGATCAAGTTTTGTTCTATTTAAAAAAGAAAATGGATAAAACAAAAAAACGCGTTGATGATGCCAATTCATATAAGGTAAAAATAGATAATAAAGTAACAGAAATTAATAATATTTTAAAAACTATATCTGCTGATATGTTAGCTAAACAAAAAGAAGTTAACTCTACCAAAAGTATAGTTGGGTCAGTATTGCCAGTAGCTTCACTCGATGGCTTTGACATACCAGTTCTGACAATGGACTCATATTTACGAGCAGAGAAAACTATTGCACAGAATAATCCTACATGTGCTATTCCGTGGTGGCTGATAGCCGGTATTGGTAGGGCTGAATCTAATCATGGCAGATTCGGTGGAGCTGTTATTAGTGCAAACGGAACAGTTACTCCAAGCATTATAGGTGTGCCTCTTAACGGTCAGGGCTTCGCTGCAATTCGTGACACAGATAAAGGTTTATATGATGGCGACACTGAATGGGATCGAGCAGTGGGAGTTATGCAGTTTATACCTGGCACTTGGAATAGATGGAAAGGCGATGGCAATGGTGATGGATTATTTGACCCTCAAAATCTTTATGATGGAGCACTAGCAACAGCTCAGTATTTATGTTCTTCTGCTCCGAATTTAACTAATGATGAATATAGAAGACAAGCCGTCTATGCCTATAATCATTCAAATTCTTATGTTGATTTTGTGTTAGCAAAAGGTCATGAGTATGAGTTATTAGGGGCTCCAAGATTAAATCCTATGCCTATTGTAGCTGCTCCTGTAATCGAAAACGTCGCCCCATAAATTAATATTCACTTTGAGATACAATGACATCTCTATTAGATAACTCTTCTAGAAGCAAACGTTTCCTACGTGTTGAATATACTTCCAATTCCAGATCAAACTTTGAAAAAAGATAGATATAAATAACATCAGGCTTTATTGATATTTTGATATTTTCGACTAAATTTGATTTGCCAGCATCAGCACCATCTGCAATACGCAATATTGCAATTAGCCATTTCGCTTTTTCTAAATCTTTATCATTTAGGCGTCCTACATATTTATCTGAAGTCTTCGGATTCTTTGTCCTATGGCATCTAACTATAGAACGTAACATTGTTGCTTCATTTGGCGAGAATCCTGGAAGGGGAGTATTAAAGAGGATATAGGCTCCATGAACATCATGTTTTGTTCTAGATATAGTTTCACCTAAGTCATGTAGTCTTGCTGCATATTCCAAAATATCAAGTTCGTTATTATCCAATGTGTGTAATTCACTTAGTTCAGAAAATACTATTGAAGTGAGCTTGGCCACATATTGGCCATGTTCATATATGTTTACCTTCGATTTTTTGTTATTTGCTATTATTGTTCTTTCTAATGCTAATAATTTCTTATCAATGGTATTAATTGTTGCGTTTGCAATATCTTTTTGAGATGTATATTCTTCTTTAAATATTTCATCACCAACTTTTAAAACAAGACCCTCTCTTAAAGCGAATGATGATGAGTACCAAGGAGAGTCATCTAGGGCCATAGTAGAAATGTAATTACAAATTACTGCAGCTGTTTGAATATATTCATCTCTATTGTTGTCGTAACCTATTATTTTATTACGATCTTTTTTATTACTTGAAATCAAAAGATCACATATTATTTTTAGCTCACTCGATGAAGCAGAAACATTAGAGTTAGTAGCCGGTACATAGCTATCTGTCATTGACCTTGCCATAGTTACTAAATTATTTAAAGTACCAGATGAAACAACAATATTAGAAAATGAACTTTTACTAAAATGCTTCTTAAAATCTATGAAATATTTAGAGCATTGTTTTTCTATCTCTTTTATATCTTCTTTACTAAGTGGGTCGCATACTTTAAGGGTGCGTGAAAGTCGACTGGCGCCTAATGGTTCGCTAGTTGCATACTCTAAAAAATTACGTTGACCAACCATTAATTCGAGAGAACCACCTCCCATATCTACATTTAATACTCTTGTTTCTGGTAGTGATGAAACAGCAGAAATACCACGAAAAATTAATTCAGCTTCAGTTACACCTGAGATCACTTTTATTTCATGACCTAGTGTTTTTGTTAATGACTTTATTACTAGGTCACCATTATTTGCAGAGCGTATTGCGCTAGTAGCCACACATTTCACTACTTCAACATTATGTCTTAATATTAGAGTCTTATAATGTCGTATAACTCTTTTCGCGCGCAATAAGCTAGATTTCGATATCTCTCCACTAGTTGCTACTTCCGCGCCTAAATATAGAAGCGATTTATCTTCTACAATTATTTCAAATTGATCTTTTCTTTCAACATCAGCAATTAGTAAATGGAATGAATTACTACCACAGTCAATGGCGCATACTCTCATAAATTGATTATAGAAGAAAATACTTTATTTATTTAGATTAAGACGTAGAATCTATATATAATTATGAATTACCAGTATGAAGTAACTATATCTCAAGATAAATTTAAGAGCATCCCGTACCTACGGGATTTATTGGCATGTATCGAGCCAATACCTTATAGCTCTTGTGGATCTTTTCTCTCAGCATTGTTATTTAAGCGAAACTTTCAAAACTCATTTGATGTTTTAGTAGAAGATGAAACTTTAGTATACGATGCTGTAAAAGGTATGTGCGATATAGATCGTAAAAAAGGCACGATGACTTTTAGCGATGTTGATGGTATCCTTCTAATGAAAATAAAAATTTATGATTCAATTTCAAAATATAGCGATATAAGAAAATATGTTTTAGAAAATACTTCAACCGAAACTTGTTTTATTACTTCAACTAATAACGATGTAGATAAATTGATACTTAAAATACCTAAAAGAGGTACTGCTCTAATGCAAATGTTCATTGAGTTAGATGAAAATGATGATCAGATGATAGTTGAAATTATGGAGAAAACTGTGTGGAGCCTTAGTAAAATTGGCGTTGCAACCCTATTAAGAGATATTCGCTTCATGCCTCAAGCGTTGATTGATATAGCGGCTGATAAAATTGAAGATATGATGGTCGAACATGCGAACAAGACGGTATCTCTTATGCGTATGCATGGTACTGTTCTTTTTAAGACAATTACTTCAAGCGAACTTAAGAAATTTGGTAAACCATTTGCTGCATTATTAAAAGCTTGAATTTTGTATTTGAACTCTAATAGATAAGCTAGAATGTTGTAATGGCTAGCGAGAAAATCAAATATCAAAAAGAATTCGATTTCATATCCCAACTATGTGATGAAATAGATAAATTTACACTAAAGAGATTTAAAGATAGAGATTTTTCTGTAATGACAAAAGATGATATGTCGCCAGTGACGGAAGTCGATCGTGAAACTGAAATTAAGATTCGTGATGCAATCCTTGACATTTTTCCAGATGATAAAATAGAGGGTGAAGAATTTGGCAAAGAGATTCATTCTCAGTCGCGTACATGGATTATTGACCCGATTGATGGAACTAAAAATTTTTTGAGAGGTGTACCGGTCTGGGGAACATTGATTGCTTTTTGCGTCGATGATATTCCAATGGCTGGAACCGCATCTGCTCCCAGTCTTCATAGAAGATGGATGGGTTTAAAAAATGGTGGAGCCTTTGTTAATGGAGAAAGTATATCGGTAAGTAAAACATCTAAACTCGAAGATGTACAAGCTAGTTATGGCGATGTTACAGGGTTCGAAAAAGCTGGTTATCCAGAATCTCTAAATAATCTTAATAAATTCATATGGCGGGCAAGAGGTATGGGAGATTTTTGGTCGCATATGTTAGTGGCAGAAGGTGCCATAGATTTAGGATTGGACACTCATGTACAGCCTTATGATGTTGCACCTTTAAAATTAATTGTTGAAGAAGCAGGCGGACGTACAACTTCATTTGATGGTAAAGATTCTTTTAGAGAACCAACATTCGTTTCAACAAACGGCTTAATTCATGATGAAATAATAAAAATAATTATTTCTGGTAAGTAGTCTTAATTAGAATTACGATCAGTTAGTTTCATCAGATTGTTGCCAGCTTGGTCAAATTCATTTGATGCCTGTCTATAAAACTTTTCGGCTACTTCGTTCTTTCCTATTAATGTATTGCAGTCACCCAAACTTAAAGCAGATTCAGCCATCCCATTTAATTCAGAAAGTTCTTCCCATTTGTTCCTTGCTGAACTGAGCAATTCAGTAGCATGTTCAATTTTATCTATGTGCATATATATATGAGCAAGATCCATTTCGACGCACGCTGTATTTCTCAATTCGTTTAGATCAAAAAACTCATCTTTTGCAGCTAATAAATGTTTAGTCGCATCTGATGGATTTAGTATTTCATTATTTTCCCATGAATTGCGGTATAGCTTTCCTAAATCATAGTGAGCACATGCAGAATGAAATCTATTATCTAATGAAAAAGTTGAAATAAGATCTCTATATAAAACTGAAGTAAATACCAAATCGTTTATTAATAATACAACTGAGAAAAGTTCTAAACGTGAAATACTTGAAATCTCTAAATTATTTGCCGATGCGCCAGCACGCCAAGCATGGGCATATGTTTTTGAAGCAGATCTCATATCTCCATTTGCTTCAGTCTCACGTGCTGATTTAAGTATAAATCCACCAAAATCTACAGTATCATTATTGAAAAATGTTTCGCTCAAATCATTCCTTAGGTATATGTTACCTATAATATTAAACCATTTCGCGTTATTCGTCTAGTGCGTCATATTCGTACTACTTTTTATCCAATTAATATTAACTTAACTCTTAACTCGCTGTTATAAGACGGTTTTTACCTTCTCGTTTTGCCTGGTAGAGTGCAGAATCAGCAGCTTTTATAGTCTCATTAATCTCCCTGTGAGGCCAATGAACACTCATACCTATAGAAAGGGTAGTCTCATATATTTGTTTTTCTTGCCACATTTTAATGAGACGGTTTAAAATCTGCGGAGCCCCTGATTTAGCACCTTTTAGTAAAATTATAAATTCATCACCACCTAATCGGGCACATAAATCTGGTACACGAATTTGTTCCTGGAAGAATGTTCCAACGGATTTTAATAATTCATCGCCTGCATCATGGCCAAATCTATCGTTAGTAGATTTTAAGCCATCAATATCAATCATGGCTAGTACATCACCAGGTTCCATTGTGGATATCATCATATCCGCATAACGTCTATTTCCGATATTTGTTAATTTATCTCTTTGGCTCTCATCGAGTAAACGTTCAACAGCTCTTCTATCACTTTGTGTTTTTACAGCATTTTCTAATGCTCTACCAGCTTGATCAGCTAATAGTTCTAATGCAGCAGAATCATTATCTGTTATTTTCTTGTTTGCTGCTGACTGTACTATCAATGCCGCGCTATATCTGGAATTAAACCAGATTGGTGCAGATGCAATATCATTTTGCTGTGAATTATTATGACTCTTTGCTGATTCAATAACCACTCTTCTCAATGATGATGCCTTTTCAGCATATAGTAACAAATCATTAATTTTAACGCCATCTTCGACAATTTTACTTCTACGATCGAAGGAAACAATAGCAGCAGAAATATATCCTAATTGTTTTGTTACAGAGACAATATTGCGTATAACTTCTTCAGGCTCACGGGTGTGAAATTCTCGTGAGAATTTTGTAATTGTTGTCATAACGTCGGCTCTATTTTTGGCGATATCTAATTTTTTCAAAAGTGGAATATAGTTGGAATGCACAATGAATCCAAAACATGCTAAAGACAATGCTAATAATATAGAAATTAATGTCGTATTCTTACTTTCGTTGTATAAATAATTTGATGCCGTACATGAAATGATTATTAATGTGAAAAAGATCCAAAAATATGACCTGTTGTTTTCTATACTAATACAAAATAATGTTAAAAATGAATATACGACAGCTATGGTAAATGCTTCTAAATCTTTCGGGTTAGTTGAATTAATAATTGTTAAAGATATTAATGAACAGGATAATAATGCAGAAACAGATAAAGATATGATTCCTGTTTTTATATTTTTTAATATAGATTCAAATATCTGCCATGCAAATAGCGCAGTAGATATTAAGATTATGGCGCCAGAAGATTTATAAAAATCAGGAATGAAACTGCTTAAAAGCGACATCATGAAAATGATAGCTGTGGCACCAAGCCTTGTCGTACGCGAGTTCTCTAATATAGTTTTCACCTATATTATATCGACACAAATTTATCGTAAAATTATAGGCAATATGGCCTATAAAGTAGAAATACCGGTGAAAAAATTATTCTGTCCTATTTGCACTATTTTGTTGTGCGTTAATGATTTCGATGTCTTTATCTGTGAATTCACCAGGATGAGCTAAACCGCATGCGTGAGAAAGCGTAGCAAGTTGTTGTCTCATCTCTATGAGATAATTAGCACACCTAAGTGCACTACGATCAATGTTCAGTCCTCTATTCAGCCAATGATTAGATGTGGCAACTCCCGTTGGGCAATGGCCAGTATGGCATCTAAGTGCTTGAATGCAACCTATCGAAAGCATAGATTCACGTGCAACATTAATCATGTCGACACCTAAAGTAAAGGCTCTAACTGCACGGCTGGGTAATCCAAGTCGACCAGAACCAATAAATGTTAAGTCTTTTATTAAATCATTCTCTTCAAAAATATTATAAACCCTTGGAAAACCTATCATAAATGGTAATGAAACATGATCTGTAAAGGTTAACGGGCCTGCACCTGTTCCACCTTCTCCACCATCTATGGTCAAAAAGTCAATTCCTCTACTTGGATCTTGGGACATTTTAAATGCTAATTCTTGAAAAAATGATATATCGCCAACAGCAGATTTAATACCAACAGGTAAACCAGTTAAGGAACTAATTCTTTCAACGAAATCTAGCATTTCGTCAGCATTTGAAAATGCACTATGTCTCGCTGGTGAATGGCAATCCTGCCCCATTTTGATACCGCGTATTTCCGCTATTTCTTTAGTGATTTTAGATGCAGGTAATATACCGCCTAAACCTGCTTTAGCGCCTTGGCTTAATTTTATTTCAATTGCTTTTATCGTAGGATTTTTTCCAACAGTTTCTAAAAATTTTTCTTCACTAAAAGTACCGTCAAGATTTCTAGCACCAAAATATCCTGTTCCAATTTGCCAAATTAAATCACCTCCATTTTGATGATATGGGCTAATAGATCCTTCACCAGTCGACTGCATAACTCCAGCTATTTTTGCACCTTTATTTAATGCGGTGACTGCTGAAGGACCAAGTGCGCCATAGCTCATTCCTGAAATATTGAATATAGAATTTGGTCTAAATTTCTTTTCGCGATTTCTATATTCACCAATAATTTTTTTAGATGGTAAATTCCAATCTGGCCCAACACCTGTAGCGCTATCTTTGTCTGGTATAAATGGGAATGTTGATTGTTTGATTATTATATAATTTGATGTATTGTCTAAATCTTGATCTGTACCAAAGCCAAAGTTGGTATTTTGTTTCTTGGCTGTTGAGTAAATCATCCTACGCTGATCTCTTGAAAAAGGTCTTTCTGAATCATTATCAGTGATTAGGTATTGTCTGATTTCTGGACCAACTTTTTCAAGGAGAAATCTTAAATGGCCAATAATGGGGAAGTTGCGTGTGACTGTATGTTTATTTTGAATTAGATCATAAATAGCTATAATTAATAAAAATACTAAAATGCCTATAAGTATATAATTAAATTCCATTTAAAAATTATAGACTTTGTATAGTTATCACATGTGTTCTGGCAGACTATTTTATTTTTCGTCAATTTTCCTGATACAGATTATTTCAGATGTTTTAAAGCTTGCTAAGCGTGTTGACCAAGATGAAAGTCGCATAGTATGCCCATCAGAAGCAAAGAAAGTCGTTAAAGGCCCTTCAAGTTCATATCCGTCAGCTAAGTCGATTGTTTCATATTTGTTGTCTGTGAGTGTTATTTGGAAAGTCATATCTTGATTATCCCATGAAGACTTTGTGGATCACAAGTACCTCTTTATGTGGATTTTCTGTGGCTTATTTCAACAAATGTCCATTATAAGGTTTTTGGCTTGTGGACAGATAAACCAATGAATGCTATTTGGAGCCTAAATATCTTTGTTAAATATTATTGGAAATTTACACTTGTTGACAATGATTGTTAATAGTGATATATTGTTGATATGCAATCAGTTATTGAACTCGTGAGTTTATTAAGAAGTGGCGGTGGACGTATTACTCCACAACGCGTAGCTGTTTTAGAGGCTATTTCTGGTAACCACAGTCATCCTACAATTGATGAGATCTTCGCAAAAGTATCAAAAGATCAGCCAACACTATCTTTAAAGACTGTTTATCAGATAGTCAGCGATTTAGATACGCTTGGAGCTATTAATTTAATAGATTTGGGGATGGGGCAACTAAGAGTAGATCCATACGTTGAAGATGATCATGACCACTTTGTCTGCTCCGAATGTAAATCAGTCTATGATGTTTTAAGAAACGAAGATTATATAAATAATAAAATATCAGAATATGGAAAAATTGATAAAACCGAAGTGATTTATAAAGGGATTTGTAAGTCATGTGCGAAAAGAATGTAAATAAACAACAAAGGAGAGAAGATGACCCTAAAAGGAACATCAACAGAAGAAAACTTAAAAGAAGCATTTGCTGGAGAAAGCCAAGCAAATAGAAGGTATCTGTATTTTGCCCAGAAAGCTGATGTAGAAGGATACCCAGATGTTGCAGCAGTATTTCGTTCAACAGCAGAAGGTGAGACTGGGCATGCTTTTGGCCATTTTGACTTTTTAGCAGAGGATTGTGGAGACCCAGCTACTGGAGAACCTGTTGGTTCATCAGAAGATAATCTTAAATCTGCAGTAGTAGGTGAAACTTATGAATACAGTGAGATGTACCCTGGTTTTGCAAAAACCGCAAGAGATGAAGGTTTTGACGAAGTGGCAGAATGGTTCGAAACATTAGCGCGCGCCGAAACAAGCCATGCTGGTCGTTTTGCGAAAGCATTAGAAAACTTAGACGCATAAACTAATTATTAATACTGGGCGAAGTGGAAAATTTAGTTTTCCACTTTGTTCAGAAAATATATAGGTCTTAGTCGTGTTGCTTAAATAGCTAAATTGTAATTGCGTTTATTTAAGAACGATCGATGCTCACAATAGCTAATTATAGGTAAAATTAAAATATAAGGAAACAGATGACAACTTCATTATATGATCCACTAGATGATCTATATTTCGATAAAGCAGACTTAAAAAAAGAATTAGATCAAACATTTCATCAATGTGCCGACTGTCGACTTTGCATTAAATATTGTTATAGCTTCAAATCATTATTTCAAATGGTAGATGAAATTCATGAAGGTGATTCATCAGCTATAACTCAAAAAGAGAATGACCGAATAGTCAATGAATGCTTCCAATGTAAACTTTGCTACACGAATTGTCCTTATAATCCAGAAACCGATACAGAATGGAATATAGATTTTCCTCGTTTAATGTTACGTGCATTATCTATAATGAATCAAGACGGTAAAACAACGCGTTCCGCAAAACTTCTTGCTAAGACAGATATGCAAGGAAAACTAGTAACAAAAGTTGCACCTATCTTTAATAAAACAAATGAGATAAAACCAGTGCGAGTTATCATAGAAAAAGCAACGGGTATTTCCAAAGAAAGACTTTTACCTACATTTACATTTACTAAATTTTCTAGTTGGTTTAAAAAACGTACAAGCAATATTACTAATAAGCGTGATGTGAAAGTTGCTTTATTTCCAACGTGTTTAGTTGAATATCAAAACCCTGATATAGGTAAAGCCGTTGTTGGTGTATACGAAAAAAATGGGATTGAATGTACATTGCCAAAAGGTCAGGTATGTTGTGGGATGCCACATCTTGATGCAGGAGATACAAAAAGTTTTACAAAAAATGCAAAAAAGAATGTTGAGATATTATCAAAAGCAATCGATGAAGGATACGATATTGTTGTTCCTCAACCAACTTGTGGTTACGTTTTGAAAAAAGATTACATCGACTATCTAGGTTCAAAAGATGCTCAAAAAGTGGCGGATAATACTTATGATGTAAGTGAATATTTGATGAAGCAACATAAAATCAGTCCATTAAATAAGGATTTTGATGGTCAAACATTTGACACAATCACATGGCACCAACCATGTCACTATGGAGCACAAAATATGGGCCCGCAATCGTCATTATTGATGAAACTTACTGGCGCAAAAGTGGAAATGACGACGCGTTGCTCTGCAATAGATGGCACGTGGGGTCTAAGAAAAGAAAATGTCTCTATGGCTAGAAAAATAGCAAAACCACTTATGGATTTTGTCAATAAAAAAGAATCAAACTTAGTTGCAGGAGATTGCAATTTAGCAAATACTGCAATTGAGGAAGGTACAGGTCGTTTGCCCGTACATCCCATACAAGTGCTTAATGCGGCTTATGGAAATGAAATGTTTAACGGAGAAGTGAAAGCTACAAAAAAAAGAGAAGAAGAATGATGTTAACGCTAGATGATATTAAAGATGGAGGAATGGCTTTAGGTTATTCCGAGTGTAGTTAAGGAAAAGAGAAATTATGTTAACGCTAGATGATATTAAAGATGGAGGAATGGCTTTAGGTTATTCCGAGTGTAGTTAAGGAAAAGAGAAATTATGTTAACGCTAGATGATATTAAAGATGTAAGAGCCTATGAGAAAGAGCGAGAAGAATTTCGTAAAAATATTATAGCTATCAAAAAGATAAGACGGATTCATGTAGGTAAATTCTTAACATTCATGTTCGAGAATAAGGAAACAATGCGTTTTCAAATTCAAGAAATGGCAAGAGCAGAAAAACTTTATACAGATGAAAAAATAGAAGGTGAGTTAAAGGTTTATAATGATTTAATCCCTTCTCGCAATATATTAAAATCTACGATGTTTATTGAATTAACAAATGAATCTCAGTTGAGGGAATGGCTCCCTAAACTTGCAGGAATACAGAAATATATTCAGATTAATTTTGGTGATGAAACTGTAAAAGCATATGAACTTGACGAAGAACGGTTGACACGTGATGATGAAGCGACTTCTGCTGTTCACTATATATTCTTTGAATTTCCTGATGATCAAAGAGAAAAATTCTTAAAATGTGATAATGAGATAAGCTTGAGCATCAATCATCCTCAGTATACACATACTGCTATTTTAAGTACTGCATCAATCGCACAACTTAAAAATGATTTAGTAGAATAATTTCATGTCAGATATATTATTAACAACAACAGAAACAACAATAACGATTCCAGTGCGTAAACTAAATGAGAGTGTAAACCTGCCAAAGGCTCAGAATCGTGGTGATGCGGGATATGATCTACAAAGTGCGGCTGATCTGATTATAAAACCTGGTGAGAGGGCACTTGTTCCAACTGGTATAGCAATTGCCATTCCCATAGGTTATGCAGGTTTTGTTCAACCAAGAAGTGGCTTAGCAATAAAGAATGGTATTGGCGTCCTAAATAGTCCAGGGTTGATAGATTCTGGATATCGTGATGAATTAAAGGTTATATTAATAAATACGGATCAAAGTAATACTTTCGAAATAAAAAAAGGTGACAGGATCGCTCAGCTCGTCATCCAGAAATATGAGAGTGTCAATTGGAATGTTGTGGACGATTTAGAAGATTCAGATAGAGGCACTGGCGGGTTCGGCTCCACAGGAGTATAATTTTTGCTAGTCTATAGTCATGATAGTTTCCGCCCCTGCATCTAGTGCCAATATTGGTCCTGGTTTTGATTCTTTAGGTTTAGCAGTCGATGTAAATTTTTCAATAGCATTAAATGAACAACCAAGAGGTGGTTTCTGGGAACCAGCAAAGGAATCTCACCCGGCAATAGTTGCATACAAAAAAGCCGGTGGTGTAACAGAACTTAAAAATATTTGGTTGCAAAGCCATATACCTTATGCTCGTGGAATGGGTTTTTCTGGTGCAACTAGAGTCGCTGGCGCATATAGCGCATTAATACAAAATGGAGAAGATGAAATCAATGCTCGCGATTTAGCATTTCGCATTGCAGGTGATTTAGAAGGTCATGATGATAATGCCGCTCCAAGCGCGTACGGTGGTTTTTGTGTAACCGTTGGTGGACATGTAATTAGATTTGATTGTAAACCAGAAGAGCAGGGTTTAAATTTAGTAATTTTTAGACCTGATGTAACAACTTCAACTAAAGAATCTAGAACTATATTGCCTAATGAATTTCCTAAGATCCAAGTAGTTGAAAATATCGGCAATGTTGCAATGTTAGTCGCAATGTTGGCTGGCAATACTTTTAATGATGAAGTTTTAAAAATTGTAACTGAAGATAATATTCACCAGCCCTCAAGATTGGCTGCATGTATACCTTCAAAGCTCGCATACGATCGTTTTAGATCTCTAGAGTGTTCTGGAACTTGGCTTTCAGGTTCGGGGCCTAGCGTTGCAGCTTTTGTCGATGATGATAAATTAGATGAAACATTAGAAGAAATTAAAAAAGTTGAATATGGATGCTCATTTCAAGTATCAAAACTAGATGTTTCTCAAGACGGGGTTCGAATAGTAGTGCCTGAATAGGCTTAATGGAGCGGACTACGGGATTCGAACCCGCGACCTTCACCTTGGCAAGGTGACGCTCTACCAGACTGAGCCAAGTCCGCATTTTTTGATTGGATCAAAAACTTGAAAAGTTATCTTACTTCGAAAAACAACTATATTTCTAAGCGAGCACAGATATAAATAAAAGATTTATTTATCAGATAGTCAAATTGACCATATTTGAGAAACTTATCAACAGCTTATCATGTTACATCATATATACATTCGCATACGTGTGAGATAAAACAGAGTATATATTGTAAGATATTTTCATGAAAATTAGATTTTACATTGATCCTATTTGTCCTTGGTGCTGGATTACATCACGTTGGATGACTCAAGTAGCAACTCAGAGAGATCTAGAAATTGAATTCTGTTCATTTTCCCTTGCAGCAAAAAATGATGTGTTAGATGATACAAGCGAAGATGGATATGGTCCTGCTGCGCGTATGACTCATGGCCTATTAAGAGTAATTGAAAAAATTAAACAGGATTGTGGCGAACAAGCAAATGATTTGGTTGCAAAATTTTATACTGAGATCGGGAAACGTCTACATGTTGAGTCGTCTAAAAATACAGATTGGCTAGTAGATGTATTAGTCGAAATTGGTTTAGACAAAACATATGCTAAAGCAGAGAATGATAAGAGTTACGATATTGCAATAAAGAAATCCATAGAACTTGCATTGGAAACTGTAGGTGATGATGTTGGTGTTCCTATCATGATTCTTGAAACACCTGAAGGAGATCGAGGATTTTTTGGTCCAGTAATTTCAGAACTTCCAACTATGCAAGATAGTCTTAAATTATATGATGGTATTTCTACAATGATTTCACTAAATGCCTTTTATGAATTGAAACGAACTCGTGAAGTTGGACCAGATGTTCAGTCTACGGCTTTGTTATTTCCCGATACTTCATCAGAAATTTCTGGTGAAGGTGATGCCTGCCCTATTTTTTAATTTTTCTTTGTTGAACTAAACTATATTAATGGCTCATTACATTTTATTTGCAACTACAGCTTTAATTGCTGTATCTATACCTGGACCTGACTTTCTTCTAGTCTTGAGGACATCACTAAGGAATGGTAAACGTGAAGCTGTTTTTAGCGCGATTGGTATTGGTGCAGGTCTTATAGTGCATGGTACTGCTGCTACATTCGGACTTTCTGCTCTATTGTTAAAATCAGCAAGGGCATTCGAAATAGTTAAATGGATAGGTGCTAGTTATTTAATATTTCTAGCTATTCAATTATCTGTTGATCTTTTTAAAAATAAAAATATAGAAGAGCCGGAGAATACTAAAGCTATAAAAACGTATTCTGCAAAGAAATATATACTTAGAGGTTTTTTAACAAATGTACTAAATGTAAAAGCAGCCTTATATTTCGTAGCTATCGTGCCACAGTTTGTTGTTGGACAGAAAAATATTGGCCCGCAACTCATTGCATTATCTATCATTCAAGTAGTTGTCGCTATTATTTGGTTTTCAATTTTAGCAATTAGTGTGAATAAATTAGGTGGATTTTTGAAACGAAGGATAGTTCAAAGATGGCTAGATGGTGCAAGTGCGACAATATTTTTAGGTTTGGCTTATAAACTTACTTCTACAAGCAGAAGCTAGAAGTTAAGTAAAATACTAATTAGTTTGAGACAGAGCATTATATATTTCAATAATGGGTTCAATTGTATATTTAAGATCAGTAGTTTTCTCAATTGATTTTTCAATTAATTTAGGATCAACTTTTCCTTCTTTAATCTTATTTAACCAATCGATTAATGCTTTAGATAATGATTGAGGATCAAGTATCGGGACGGATATTCCATTAGTTCCATCGAGTATCTTTTTAGCAACACCAACTTTTGTCATTACTACGGGTTTTCCAAATTTTAAAGCATCAATCAGAACAAGTGGAACAGTTTCAAAGATTGAAGCTAATACAAATAAATCGCTGGCTGCTAGTAAGTTATCTGGATTATTGATATTTCCATACAGATGAATGCTATTTTCAAGTTTAATCTTTTTTAATAATTCTTGATATTTAACAGTACTTTTATAAGTACTATGACCAGCTATGATCAATTTAGCATTTGGAATTTTTTCAACAACTAATTTAAAACTTCTAATTAAGGTAGTGAAATCTTTTTGTCTTGTATATCGGCTCAGTGAAATGCAAAGGGGATCATCGTGCTTTATATAAAAATGATCACGTGTAAGGTCTCTAATATTATTAGCTGAAATAATATCCTTCTTTAATATGGTCTTACCAACGGGGAGGATGGTAGTTATGTCTATTCTATTATTAGTAAACTTTCTTGCGTAGCTTTCAGCATATTCAGAAGGACAAATTATATAATCAACTTTTTTAAGAATTATGGATTCAATTCTATATTTAATAAAAAATTTGTACCCATCGATTCTTTGCACTGCAAAGTTGTGAAGAGTCATAACAACTGGTATTTTACTTTTAGCTAATTTTCTCGCACGCAAAGCAATGAGTGCCGCTATAATTCCATGCGCATGTAACACTTCAAAATCGTTGATTAGTTTCTTTACTTCTTTAGAGCAAGAATATAGTGAGAGTGGTTTAGATAATCTAGGAATTGGATAACAATAATCTTCTTTGCATAAGCCATTCATAGCGCCAACAGGAGCAATTATAGATGATGTGATTTTATTACGTTTAAGTATTGTATTTAAAGAATCCACATGTTGATGTATTGCGTCACTTGATCTTCCCATTATTTGTAGAACTCGCATATTTCCTCAACTCAATGAAAGATTATCATAAGCTATTGCTAAAATAATACTCATGAAAACAGCATTAGTAACAGGAGCAGCTCGGGGTCTTGGTAGGGCTTTAGTTCAGCATCTTGCAGAGAATAATTTTTATGTTTATGCAGGTGTTCGAAATTTGGACGAAGCTATAGATTATGGTACTAAAGTTGAGAATGTAAAAAAAATATTATTAGATGTTACTAGTGATCTTTCTATTGAAAGAGCGGCAGAAAAAATTGCAACAGAAAAGGGTTCTGTTGATCTAATTATAAACAATGCAGGATTGGCGAGAAGTTCTGCAATATTTGGTGGCAAAGAGTTTGTTAGCGATATTCCTAGTTTTGATAGAGACAAACTTCTTTTAATGTTTGATGTTAATGCTATTTCTCCAATGATGGTTGCAAAAAACTTTATAGATTTAATGAAAAACAAGGATAGTTTTATAGTAAACGTCGCAAGTAAACGTGCTTCTTTTCAAGATGATTTTAATGAGAAAACGCGAACTAGTGGATATAGGGCAAGCAAACTTGCTTTAGTTATGTTTACTAAATGTTTAGTTGATTATTTGCCTGAAAATGTTAAAACATTCGCGGTTCATCCGAATGAAGTCATAACAGAAATGAATCCTAATGGTGAATTCACTCCAGAAGAAGCCTCAGACGCGTTATATAAGTTAATAGAGAATTTTGATCCTAATGATAACGGAAAGTTTTTAAATTATGATGGAAGCATTTATCCTATTTAAATATTTTTTGCTTTTTCAAAAGACATCCAAGTCTCGTAACCACCATCTAAATTAGAACTCTCTATTTTTAATTGCTTAAGTATGCTTATTGCATTGTGGCCCCGTTGACCCATTTGACAAAATACCACTACATTCTTCTTTGGGAATTCATTAATCCTTGATCGTAATTCATCTAACGGAATATTTATTGCGCCAGGGATTGTACCTTCATAATATTCCTCTTTAGTACGTACGTCTACTAGTGTGCATTCGGATGGTATTTGATCTGGCGAAATCGTATTTTCTCCTTGCAATATATTTTCAGATATATAGCCGATCATATTTATGGGATCTTTTGCTGATCCGTAAGGTGGGGCATATGCCAACTCGAGATCTATTAATTCATTAGCTTTTATATTTCCAAATATTGCTGTTGCAATAACATCTATTTTTTTGGCTACACTCGATGAACCAATACCTTGTGCTCCTAGTAATTCTCCTGTCTCTGGATCAAAAAGTGTTTTTAAATGCATAGTTTCTGCACCTGGATAATATCCTGCATGGTCCAAAGGGTGGGTATGGATAGCTTTAAAATTTCTGTCCTGTGATTTTAATAATCTCTCGCTGGCTCCTGTAGTTGCTATTGCTAGGTCAAAAACTTTAACTATTGCTGTGCCCAATGCTTGTGCAGATGAACTTGGCTTTCTCCCTACAATGATGTCCGCTGCTCGTCTACCTTGTTTATTTGCAAGATTTGCTAATGGGATTAATACAGAATTCCCTGTTTGGATATCATGTTTTTCAACCATATCACCTATTGCGTAAATGTTAGCTCTTGAAGTCCTGAGGAATTCATCGATTACAACGCCACCTCTTTCACCAATTTCTAGCCCGGCTTCACTAGCCAATTTTGTCTCTGGTCTTACACCTATACTTGCTACAACCATTCCTGCTTCAATTATTTCTCCAGTAGAAAGAGTGACAGTTTTATTCGTAATTTTTTCTACTGAAGTGTTTAATCTAAGCTCTACACCATTTTTTATGATATCTTCTGCAACATATGAAGCCATCTCTATATCTAGAGGAGGAAGTACTTGAGGGGATAGCTCAACTATTGTTACTTTCAGTCCTCGTTTTTTGAGGTTTTCTGCAACTTCAACACCTATGAATCCTGCGCCAATGACTACAGCTGATTCATTATTTATTACTGCTTGTTCGGTGGCTACAACTAAGCGATCTACATCATACATATCGCGGAGTGGAAATGCATTTTCTATTCCATCGATTGGTGGGATAAATGGTGATGCTCCCATTGATAATATTAAATTATCGTATTCAAAGCTTTCTTCAATATTCGTTTTTGTATTTTTTACCAATACAGAACTATCATTAGGAGTAATTTTTATAACTTCATGATTAACTCGTACATCTAAGTTGTATCTATCATTTAGGCTTGTAGGTGTTTGTAGTAATAGATCATCTCTGTCTTTTATCACATCGCCAATAAAGTAGGGGAGTCCACAGTTGGCAAATGAAACTTCATTTCCCTTTTCGAAAACTATTATTTCCGCATTCTCATCTAATCTTCGTAATCTTGTTGCAGCAGACATTCCACCAGCAACTCCACCAATAATTATTGTTCTCATAAAATTTTACTTTCTACGCTAAAGCTAGAAACATTTTTTCTAGCTTTTTTTCATCGATGCCACTTGAGTCGCCAGATTTTACACATTCTTTTAAACCTTGTGAAACTATTGTAAATCCTGCTCGGTTTAATGCTTTGCTTGCCGCCGCTAGTTGTGTCACAAGTTCTTCGCAGTCGCGTCCTTCCTCGATCATACGAACAACACCACCTAATTGGCCTTGGACTTTTTTAAGTCTTGTAATAATTTGTGGTGTTATATCACCTGGTATTTGTGTCATCGCGGCTCTTTTCTCGGAACTGTAATTAGATTTTATTTACCAAATATTTTAGATAAAAATCCGTGGCTATTCTTATTAGACTGATCTCTTTGGCACTTACATTTATCTGATTCTGCAACATTGCGCATTACAGAATCGATATGATTTCCACATCCTGCCCATGTTGTTTTATTGCAGTTCTTACACTTTGTCGCTCTACACATTTATTTCTCCTTATTTATTACTATTAGTATACCCCCTGGGGTATAGCAGTTGCAAGTTCTATATTGACCATTTATTAAATATATTGTTAGTTCAAGAATTAAGAATTAACTTAAGTAAGCAAATCAAGTATCTAAATATCACATCTGCACATGCTTTTGGCCTAGATTGTATGTATGACCAAATTGCCAGATATTGACCCACAAGAAACGGAAGAATGGATTGAATCAGTAGATTCAATGATTGAAAATCGTGGATTGAAAAGAACTGATTATGTACTTACTCAAGTTATGGATCATGCAAGAGAAAACGGTGTTGATCTTCCCACTCCAATAACAACGGATTATGTTAACACGATAGATACAGATCAAGAGCCAGAGTTTCCTGGTGACGAGAATATGGAACGTAAGGTTCGTTCAATAATTCGTTGGAATGCTGTCGCAATGGTTGATAGAGCAAACCATCGTTTCGATGGATTAGGTGGACATCTCTCTACGTATGCGTCAGCAGCATCACTTTACGAAGTTGGATTTAATCATTTTTTTAAAGGCAAAAACGGTGATGGTGTAGGCGATCAAATTTATTATCAAGGCCACGCTGCACCTGGTATGTATTCACGCGCATTCTTAGAGGGTAGACTTTCTAGCGAGCAACTCGATCATTTCAGACGTGAAACTACAGGTAAAGGCTTGCCTTCATATCCTCACCCTAGACGTATGCCTGATTTTTGGGAATACCCAACTGTTTCAATGGGTATAGGTCCTATAAATGCTTGTTACCAAGCACGGTTTAATCGTTATGCGCTTAATAGAGATATTGTTGATACATCGAACTCTCGAGTTTGGGCTTTTTGTGGTGACGGCGAAATGGATGAACCTGAATCTGTCACTGCTTTGCGTATGGCAGCGAATGAAGGTCTTGATAATCTTACATTTGTAATTAACTGTAACCTACAACGACTTGATGGACCAGTCAGAGGAAACAGTAAAATAATACAAGAATTAGAATCGCTTTTTCATGGTTGCGGATGGAACGTCATCAAGGTTATTTGGGGTAGAGAATGGGATGCTCTTTTTGATCTCGATACGCAAGGTGTACTTGTTGAAAAACTTAACAAGACTGTAGATGGGGAATTCCAAAAATTATCAACATTAAGTGGCGGCGAAATTCGTGAAAAGTTTTGTGGTGATGATCCAGAACTACAAAGAATATTCTCAATACTAAGCGATGAGGAAATCGAACGCCTACCTCGTGGTGGCCATGATTACAAAAAAGTTTATGCAGCATACTTAGAAGCTACCAACACTAAAGGTAAGCCAACAGTAATTTTAGCTAAAACCATTAAAGGATGGACTCTAGGAGACCAAATAGCTTCACGTAATGCTACACACCAAGTTAAGAAAATGAATCTTGACGATATAAAAAGATTTCGTACAACTTTACGTTTAGATGAAATCACAGATGAGATGATTGAATCAGAAGGGGCTCCTCCATATTACCATCCTGGTTTCGATTCTCCTGAATATGAATATATGGTTAAACGTCGAAATGAATTAGGTGGATATTCTCCTGAGCGTGTTGTGCGATCTAAACAAATTCCAATGCCAGATAATAAATCTTATAATGAAATACTTGTAGGTTCTGGCGAGAAGCTTGAGGCATCTACAACAATGGCATTTAGTCGTATGTTGCGTTCCTTATTGCGAGATAAAGAAATTGGTAAAAGAATTGTTCCTATAATCCCAGACGAAGGTCGTACTTTTGGTTTTGACGGATTGTTTAGCGAAGTTAAAATTTATGCTCCTCATGGCCAGCAATATGATCCTGTTGATTCTGGTCTAATGCTTTCATATAAGGAAGCTCAGGACGGCCAGATTCTAGAAGAAGGTATTACAGAGGCTGGATCACTTTCCAGCTTTACCGCTGCTGGTACAGCCTATGCAACACTTGGTGAAACATTCATACCATTTTTTGTATTCTATTCTATGTTCGGTTTCCAACGCGTTGGTGATTTAATTTGGGCCTTTGGCGATATGCGTGGTAAAGGTTTTATGATTGGTGCAACCGCTGGTCGTACAACTCTTACTGGTGAAGGTCTACAACACTGTGATGGCCATTCATTGGTTTTAGCGTCCACAGTTGCTAACTGTAAAGCCTATGATCCTGCTTTTGCTTTTGAGATGGCTGTGATAGTACGCGATGGTATAAAGAAGATGTATGGGGAAGCTCCAGAAGAAGGTTTCTATTACATAACAACTTACAATGAGAATATCATCCAACCTGCAATGCCAGGATTGGGAACAATCGGTGAAACAGAAATTGAAGATGGAATTATTAAAGGTATCTATCTTTATAAACCTGAAGAAAAAGTGTGTTCATATAGGGCTAATATTTTAGCTTCTGGTTCATCAATGGGAGCAGCGATTGAGGCGCAAAAAGTTTTGGCCGAAGAATTTGATGTAGCTGTAGACATTTACAGTGTTACTTCTTATGGTGAATTGCGCAATGACGCTTTGGAATGTGAACGTTGGAATCGTTTACACCCAGAAGCTATGGCAAAAGTACCATTTATAACAAGAACTTTGGGTTCAGTTCAAGGTCCAATTATAGCTGTTAGCGATTTTATGAAATCTTTACCTGATATGATTTCGCGTTTTGTACCTTCACCATTCGTGGTACTCGGTACTGATGGTTATGGATTTAGTGATACTCGCGACGCCTTACGACGTCATTTCGAAATTGACGCTGGACATATTGTTGTTGCAACATTAGATGGACTCTCACAAAGTGGAGATATAGAACCACATATGGTTACTAAGGCATTAGAAAAGTTTGGAATCGATACAGAAATCGATGATCCTAGAAATAGGTAAGGTCCAGATTTAGCTACTTCGATAGCCAATTAGTGCAAATAGTATTTATGTGATAGGATGTATATCCTCACGTGCGAGTAATAAATTACTAGTAATTTTTATCATGAAAATTCTATTGTTATTCGTCCTTGTTACAAGACAAATAATTAAATAGAAAAGAGTAATGACTTTATGTCTGATATTAATAATGATTCAACGCCTAAATCTGGCGAAAAAAGAAATTCAAGAGAAAAACCAAGTAGTCGTCGTGGCATTGGTCTAGGTTCTGCTCGCAATACGCGCGTATCATCAAATGATAAATCTAGCGAAGGTCGGCGAAGCGATCCGCGCCGGAACTCCGAAGGTCGCAATGAAAGATCAGAACGTTCAGATCGCAATGACCGCTCTTCAAGAGGCTCAGGCGAATCTTCGAATAATAGAAGAAGTGAAGGACGTTCAGATTCCCGCGGTGGTAACCGAGGAGATGACCGCGGTGCTAGAGATCAAAATCGACGTTCTGAAGGACGTAATGAATATCGCGGTGATCGTGATCGCATTGAATCTCGTGGGCGTAGCGAAGGTCGTTCACGTGATGACCGTCCTCGTGGTGATAGATCAGAACGTTCATCTCGTGATGGTGACGGCTTCAAGCCTCGTAACTCAGGAGGATTCAAAAATCATCGCGGAGATTCTCGAGGTACAGAATCAAGGAACGCTCGTTCAGGTGGATCACGTAGTGGCGCAAGCCGTGGTGGTTCAGGTGGAGGATTTGGCGGAGGACGCGGCGGCGGTCGTGGTGGTTCCGGTGGTGGACGCGGAGGTCGTGGAGGCTACGGTTCAAAAATGAAAGCTTTGGATCCAAACCTTTTTATGAATGATGTTAAAGAACTAACTCCAGAACAAACTCATGAAATTAAACATGCTTTTGTTGATTTTGACTTTGTCCCTGAACTAACTGAGAATATCACAAAAAAAGGATATGTTACACCGACACCTATTCAAGACCAAACAATTCATTTTGCACTTGAAGGCAAAGATGTTCTAGGTCTTGCAAATACTGGTACAGGTAAAACTGCAGCATTTTGTTTACCAATCATTAATTCTTTATTTCAAAATGCTTCTAAAGGTGTTAACTCTTTAGTGATTGCACCTACTCGCGAACTTGCTCAACAAATTGAACAAGAGTTCAAGAGTTTTTCTCATGGTATGAAACTTTATTCAACACTTTGTGTTGGTGGTCTTTCAATCCACAAGCAAAAGCAAGCTTTGCGTAGAGATCCGCACATTGTAATCGGAACACCTGGACGTTTGAAAGACCTTTTCAAACAAGGTTGTTTAGATTTACGAAATGTTTCAACTTTCGTTTTAGATGAAGTTGACCTTATGCTAGATATGGGTTTCATCGACGATATTCGTTTCATTATTGCTCAAATCCCAGAAGACAGACAAACTCTTTGTTTTTCTGCGACAATGACAGAACCAATTAAAAAACTTCTTGGAACTGTTATGAACAATCCTGAAACTGTATCTGTTAAAACAGGGGACACTTCAGCTAATGTCCAACAAGATGTAGCTTATGCTCGTAACACAATGGAAAAGTGGGAGAAACTGCTAGAAATTCTTGATGAAAAAGAAGTTGATAAAGTTCTCATTTTCTGTGAAACAAAATCTTTTGTTCAACAAATATGTGATCGTTTAAATGACGAGGGTATTGGTGCAGAATCTATCCATGGTGATAAATCTCAACCACACCGTCAACGCGCTTTGAAAAAATTTAAAGATGACGTTGTTCAAGTATTGGTTGCTACTGATGTTGCAGCTCGTGGTATTGATATTCCTAACGTTAGTCACGTTATTAATTACGATACACCTCGAATTTATCAAGATTACTGTCACCGTATAGGTCGTACAGGTCGTGCTGGAAAACTAGGACGTTCAATTACATTCTTGAAACAATAAAAGCTAATAATACTAAAAGACCAGGTCCTTGGTTGAATTGTCCTAATTAGGGTAACTCGACTTAAGGGCCTGGTCTTTTTAGCGATTAGTCCATTAAAGGATCGTAATCATCGTCTTTCGTATCTGTAATACGTTCGTGTTCAACTTCAGTATCAGAATCCTCTTTATCCAAGGATTTCCAACCCTCTTGACCTTCTTCAACTTCAGCTAAGGATGATTTCGTCTCTTCGAAAAGACCGTCGTCAAATCCCTCTTTTAGCTCTCGAGCCTCTTTAAATCGTCTCGCTCTGCCTTTACGGGCCATTTTGCACCACCTGGCATATTTCTGCCGGAAATATTGTTAATTACATGAAGGATACATTCTAGAGCAGTATTCAGTCACGTGCCGAATTTAATCACAGATATTATAAAAATTAAGAATGGTTCAAATATCACTAATAGTGAGAATATTAAGAATAATTATTCAATCTTTTAAGTAAATTAATAAATTGTCGAAATATCTATTAACAAATATTGGAGAAGAACATGAGATTAATTAATGGACATTTCACTGTAGTCAATGAACAAGATAATGCTAAAGAAATTGCAAAAGAACTACTTGTAATGTTTGAATCAGATCGAAGTGTAGATCAAATAATAATTACTAGAGAAATGATAGAGAAAGAATGTCATAATTCGAATAATTTATTGTTAGGAATGATTGAAACATATATTGCGATTGTTGAAGAGAAATTTAATAAATTAGATGTTGACAAAGTAGATATAAAATATCCATCTATAGAGAAAGCACAACTAAAAGTAGTTGAAGCAACTCGTTTAGCGGAGAGAAATTCTACGAAACATAATTGGAAGAAATTAGATGTTGCGCAGAAAAATTTAACTAAAGAGCTAAATAAGGCTGGATTTACAAACTATACACTTTATGCAGATTCTACTAACGTACAGGGTTCACAAGCAATATTGCGTAAAGAACTTATACTTCAAAAAGCAAACTATTTGGCACAACGAAATGAATGTCTAAAATCAGATGATATTATAGGAGGCCTAACACCTGATCAGGTTGTTAGTGTAATATCTCAAATCCTTGCTAACAGACCAAAAACAGGTTTTGTGACTTTACCAATAGTTTTTGATGATGCCTTAAGAGGTCTTAATGCTGATACGAAATTACGAGCATTAGAACTACTAAAAAGATATTCTAATGAATACGCTACTTGGTATGTTAGCGATGACCCTATAGTCTTGAGTTGGTCTGGATTTCAATATGGTGATGCAGCTCAAGAATCGAATATAAACCACCGAATATATGATTTTGAGCTAGATATAGCTTAGAAGTCGTATATAATACTCTAACCGACTCGCGCATAAGCTGATTTTGTTGTAGAATTGATGGTTAATGATTATTGAATCCCGCGACACCGTATCTTTAAAACCTGCTGAGCTCGATGAGTTTGGTGAGCTAATTCGTGAATCTGGTTATATTATCCCAGACTCTGTTATCGATGAACACGTCGAGAAGTATACAATTATTGTTACTGCTCGTAACGCAGGACTTGATGGTTTCCTATTTGGCTCTCTAGAGCGTATTGGTGGTACTCCCGCAACACTATGGAGCTTCGGTGCGATCCGTCCGGGTAAGAAATGTAAAGAAACTGCAGAACTACTTATTTCAGAATTATACAGAAGAAGTGCCATCTCGTTTCCCGACGAAGATGTACTTATTGGTACAAGACTTGCTTTTCCTTCAACATATGCATTTTTGGCTCAACGACAAGATGTCGTTCCTCGTCCTGGGTATGCTCCTACTGGAGAAGAACGTAACTGGGGTCGACATTTAGCAAAGCGTTTTGATTGTGAGTCTACATTCGATGAAAAGACTTTTAATACTAAAAAGTCTAAAAAATCAACTCCGCTTTTTTATACAGCGCCAATTAAATCTACTAATAAAGTGGCTTTAGAAATTGTTGGTAATAATGACTACACAAAGGGCGAATCCGTTGTTGCTTTTGGTTGGGCTACTGCTGATGAATTATATGGCGAATTAGGCCATCCTGATTTTAAGTAATCTATCTTAAATCCGACGTTTATAAAGAACTTAGGAAAAAGTTACTAAACACCGTGAGTCAAATTGAGAAAAATCTATTTGGTTTACGGAATTCTTTTTGTAAAATTTCGCTTTGCATAATTTATTGACATTGGGTGTACCAATAAAGCTATGATTGCTATATCAAATAAAGTATTTATGATATGTGTTGAATTAAAGAAAAAACCCAATACATCAAATATTGATGCTCCTTCTTTTAGTGCAATAAAAGTTACTTGAACAAATACATAACCTATTGATATAACACCGATAATGATTCCCCACCAACGCAAGTTAGCAATACCAAATGCTCCAAGTATATATCCACCAAAAACTATTAACGATAAAACAGACATACTTCTTAAGCTGAAAATAAGGTCTAAAGCACCTCTAAAATATAGAAGTATCATTGCACTCATTAAAGTCTGAGGAAGAAATTGGTTATACCAAACAAATTTAGAATTATTCATTTATATAGACTAGTTCAATAAGGTGTAAAATTTACCCATGGAAAATAACACATTGCCAGAAAATTGGAAATTAAATATTGATTTTAAGATACCTAAGTTTGAATCCACTAATTTTACAATCGAATTACTTAATATTGATCATCTAGTGAAAGATTACAAAGCATTTATGTCAAGTATTGAAATTATAAATCGAACGCGAAATTCACAATGGCCTTTTGAAGGATTTACAATTGAAGAAAATGAAGAAGATTTACAATGGCATAATAAAGAAAATGAAGCTAGACGATCGATGGCATTTGTTGTCCGAGCACTTAATGGTGAATATGCTGGTTGTTTTTATTTATATCCGATTGGTGTAATAAATAAAGATATAATTACACCAATGGGAGCTGATGTTGACGTGAGCTGGTGGGTGACTCAAAAAGCATTTGATTCTGGAAAATACGAATTACTCTATAGCGATATTAAAACCTATCTAAAAAGTTGGCCATTTAATAAACCTTGGTATTCCAACACTATTATTCCTTCTAATTAATAGATTAATTATTTTTTGTTGTTTCGCGTTCACGTAATTGACCACATGCTGCATCAATATCAGTACCACGGTTTTTTCTGATGGAAACAGTTACGCCATATTTTTCTACGATATCAGCAAATTTCTGTATTTCAACATGCCGAGGAGCCTTACCATTAAAACCTTTAGTGCGATTTAGAGGGATTATGTTTACATGGGCACCACCAGCACCTTGAAAATCTCTAAGTAAGTTGCCTAATTCGTGAGCACACTTATCGTTAATATTTTTATGATCAATTGCACAATATTCGAAACTTACCCTACGGCCGTGAGAATATGAAACTTCTTCTCCAGCCTTTAATACCTCAGCAATATCATATCTTTTGTTTAAAGGAATCATTTCGCTACGCATATCATCATATGGAGAATGCAAAGAAATTGCTAATGTTACTGGTAGTTCCCATTTGGCCATTTTTTTCATACCAGGTACAACTCCAACAGTGGAAACAGTAATATGGCGAGCTGAGAATCCCCAATCTCGCGTTAAACGCTGACAGGCATTATAAACAACATCAACATTAGCCAATGGTTCTCCCATGCCCATAAATACAATATTGGAAATTCGAGAACTAGTACTATGACAAGCTCTTGCTACTTGCTCTAATATTTCTCCTACCTCTAAATGACGGTCAAAGCCAGCCTGTCCAGTTGCACAAAATGTGCATCCCATTGCACAACCTGCCTGAGAAGATACACAAACTGTTGCTCTTCCAGCATATTCCATTAATACAGTTTCAATAAATAAACCATCATGTAATTTAAACAACCATTTTTTTGTTTTATCTTTAGAAACAGCTAGTGTCTGAACTTCCAAAGCGTAGCCAAAATCTTTTTTAAGATCATCAATCAATACTTTAGGTAATGTGGTCACTTCTTCTAAAGGTGCTCTTTTTTCAAAAAGTTGGTCGACTACTTGTTTTGCTCTGAAGGACTTTTCGCCCTTAGCTTCAAACCATTCTTTTAATGCATCTAAATTTAGTGAATATATACTTTGTTTTGGCTTTTCTTTAGGTTTACGATTACTCACAATATCGAGCAATTTTTCGTTATCAATCGTCATAGATACATTATCTCATGTATTGTGTAGTTATGGCTCGTCCAAGGGGATATAAACAGCGAACAACTGAAATAAATAAACGATTAAAGGAATTTTATCCTGTCGTAAAATGTGCATTAGATCATGAAAATCCTTACCAATTGCTAGTTGCAACAATTTTAAGTGCGCAATGTACTGATAAAAGAGTAAATATAGTTACTCCTGCGCTTTTCAAAAAATATCCAAATCCCAGCGACATAGCAAGTGCATCACAAGTCGACGTAGAGAAATTGATCCAATCAACTGGGTTCTTTCATAATAAAGCAAAAAATATAATAGCTATGGCTCAGAGATTAGTTTCAGCTTTTGGTGGGGAAGTCCCTGAGAATATGGAAGATCTTGTCACATTGCCCGGAACTGGTCGTAAAACTGCAAATGTCATTCTCCATGTTGCATTTGCTAAACCAGGTATTCCTGTAGATACCCATGTATCTAGATTATGCAATAGGCTAAAAATCACCGTAGAAACCGATCCAGTAAAAATTGAATTCGAATTAAATAAACTAATTGACCCATCAGAAGGCGGCGATTTCTCTTTGCGCTTAATTGAACATGGTCGTCAAATTTGTGATGCTAAAAAACCAAAGTGCAATATTTGTTTCCTGTCAGATATCTGTCCAAGTTTTGGAAAATTTGACAAGGCTAAAAAGCATTAAATTCACACAGAGTTTTTCGAGATACTTTAGGTTTGGACCTTACATGGGTAAAAAGTATAAATTCGACGAATCCTTAAATGAGTTTTTGAGCTCGTTCTATTGCTCTAATTGAATGTGTAAGACTTTTTTCGGCAGTATTACATTCTGCAACAAATAGAGAATCTGGAGTATGGCGATATTGATCGCCTAAAGCAGTTATGCGATCTAAAAGTTCTTGAGCTTGTGTTGATATAGAAGATAATTCAGCAGTAATAGTATTTGACATCTCAATATTATAGTTATATGTCAGTATACAATACAGTGACCGGAAGGTGGTTGGTGTTCAGGAATCGTTGAAGGTGTACTAGGCGCGTCAAATTTTAGACCTTCAGCTATTCTTGCTATCTCTTCTAATCCTAGTTTTACTTCTTCACCTCCTTGTAGTATCCGAACATCTTTATCCGATATTTCCACATTATGGCCATGACCTTCTAGCGGGATCGTACCAGCATCGACTGTTAACTTAAGTAATAACCCTAAGTCAATGTCTGTTAGTGTTCCTGTATTAGGGTCGATTATGCAAAAGAGATTAGAATGACCCGTTGAGAAGCCATCAAAGTCTGTCGCTAGTCCTCCTTGTAAATCCCTACTCATAATCCGACCTTGAAATTTGGTATTTATTCCATCTTGAGATTTTATAATTCTTCCATATGCAGCACCGTCGACTATTCCTAGCGCCATTGCAAAGGTATATGTTGAATCGTCTGATGCGTTTCTTGACATACCATATACGGTAAGGGTTGCAGGTTTACGCTCTGGCTGGATAAAACCGTCTTTAATGGGTTCATTAGCGATAGCTACTAATTTTGATTTGGATAATTCTCTGTCTTCAGGCCTTGCATCACCATGCGTAGGAAGTGGAACTCTATAGCCCACACGGATACACGGGCCTTCGCCTGTGTTAGCATTTCCTTCAACAAGACCCAAATAGAAACGATCTTTTTCCGCCTCTATATCGGGGCGAACTATTCTCGGCAATCTAGTGGGACGATTTACACTGGTCGTCATACTTACATTAAACTACTAACTAGTAATATATGCAAGGTTCTTTTCTACAATTATCCTGTAAAAGTGGCAATAATGTAATTTAAATTACCAAGAGTTGTAATGGATTTTATATACAATTAGAGTAAACAAATGACTTTTAAAACTAAAACCATCAATATTTCACCAAATATCATACTCATTAGTGGTGAGGAATCTAGGAAATTTCTACAAGCGATAATTAGTGCGGATATTGAGACGTTAAAGGTAGGTACATCACAAACATCTTTACTCTTGAATCCAGCAGGTAAGACAATATACGCATTTTATGTATATTCTTTAAATAGTGATGAATTTCTGCTTATATCGGAACCAAATAGAGTGGTTAGTCTAAAAGATTCTCTGGCGCGGTTTTTGATACGAACCAAAGCAACTATCGAGGATGTTACGGATAAATATAGCGCAAAAATTGCAGATCAGACTTTAGAGGATAGCATTATCATCGATGAAAACTTATTTGGCCAAATTGGTTTAATGCTTTCATTATCACCAAAAAATCAAAATGTGGAAGTTAGTGATGAACACCATTACACAAATCTGCGAATATCAAATGGAGCAGTTTCAGTATTTAAAGATTTGGGAGATAATTCAATAGCGCAAGAAGCAGGGCTTGAAGAAAAGTCTGTTTCTTTTAACAAAGGATGTTTCTTAGGCCAAGAATTGGTGTGTCGCATTGATTCACGTTCAGCTTCTACACCATTTACTTATTTTGCGCTTTGCGTTGATAAAAAGGAATTGGAAGGTTTAGAAGTTTTTTCAGGAAACCAAGCAATAGGGTCCGTTACGTCGTCTTTATTAAGTGATGTAGATATGGGTGATTTTGAAAAGTATATGGGTAGGTACACTGCTATTGGAAGATTTACTAGGAAGGGTAGCGAGCTATTGAAACAAAGCAAGGACAACGTTTATGTACTCGATCCTTCAGGAGAAAAAGTGCCTGTTGTCCAGATAGATAAAGTTAATGGTAACTTTCGTGTTTAGGGCCAGGCTATGGCGAGCATAGACGCTGACTTGATAAATGAAAGAATAGAAGTGTTATGCATTTTTAATATAGGTGCAAGTGAGCAAGACTATTGTTTCCCAAGAAAGATTAAACATAGGGGCAAGACGGTGGAGTTTACTGAACTCGGTTTACGTCATCCGACTACTAAAGGTAACAGGATGGTTCACATCTTTGACATGTCCGATGGGCTAGCTAATTATCGCATAGAGTTAGACGCAGAAAGACTTGTTTGGACTTTAATTTCAAAGGTTGTTGTAGACGACTAGCCTTGTATCGCAAGATTTCTTGAACGGATTTGACGACTGTCACACCCTATAGTTATAATACGAACATATGTATGATATTCGCTTTGGCTATGTAAATGATGATTTAAATAAAGAAGAGCCAAACGTCATGCATATTGACCTCAATAGTTGTTTTGCAACTATTGAGCAGCAAGCAAACCCACATTTACGCGGTCGTCCTGTTGGCGTGACGAATCGTATCAGTCCAGCGTGCTGTATGGTTGCACTTTCCTATGAAGCGAAATTTCGTGGCGCAAAAGTCGGCATGCGTTTTGATGAAGTCAAAGCTATGATACCTGACCTAATAGTCGTCGAAACAGATCCTCCTAAATATCATTATGCCTACGAAAAACTTATGGCAATTATGAAAAGTTATTCTCCAAAAGTACAGATGAAAAGTATCGACGAAGGAATAGTCGACTTTCATGGAACAAGAAATAATATTAATAATCGTTCTTTAGAAGATATTGGTTATGAAATGAAAGATCGCCTTAGGCAAGATCTAGGCTGCTGGATGAAATGCAATATTGGTATTGCTCCAAATAGGTTTTTGGCAAAACTTGCTGCAGGTTTTAATAAGCCAGATGGGCTAACTGTTATTGACCATAATAATCTCGAAGATAAATACCGGAGTCTTAAACTTACTGATTTGCCTGGTATTGCTAATCGTTTTGAAGCAAGATTAAACCGTCGAGGTATAGACAGTCCCATAGATTTCTTGAACGCTCCACCACGGGTTTTAAAGAAATATGTTTTCCAAAGCATCATAGGTATACATTGGCATCAAAGAATGCGCGGTTATGAAGTTGACGATGTCCAAACTAATTTAGGCAACGTTGGTCGTCAGCACGTTTTTAATGTACGGACTAAAGATGAAAGAGAATTAGTAAAACGATTCTCTTATCTGTGTTATACAACAGCAAAAAAACTTCGATATAACGAAGTTATGGCAAAAGGAATATATGTTTACTTGGGTTTTAAAGACGGTGATAGCTGGTATAAAAGACATTTGTTTAAAGAACCATTTGGCGATGATAGGAAATTATTCGAAAATGCAATGTTGATTTTTAACCAACGTCCAAAGGATAAAATAATTTCAATGGCGAGTATCACTTGTTATCATTTACATAAAGCCGAGCAAACTAATATGCAATTAGAACTCTTCCACGATCGTCTTAAAGACGAAGTGATAACAGAAACCATAGATGATATAAATGAGGTATTCGGAAATCAAACAATCATGATGGCTACTGCTTTAGGAGCACATGGGGTTGTAAAGCAAAAAGTGCCTTTTGGTAGTACTAAATATTTAGAGTTACTTTGTAGGCAGAATTAGATTATGTAGAAAATACTAAAAATGCTGAAAATGCTGAAAATACTAAAAATACTAAAAATACTGAAAATGCTAAAAATGTTGAATCGACTGTTTCACTCTCTGTCCTGACCTTTATCTTTGGTAAAGTTGCGGAGGTTCGTTTCACAGTGTTTTAATATTTTTTTCTGGCTAAACTTTAGGTATGAACTATCTAGAGCAAATAATTGAGACAAAGAAAAGTGAAGTCGAGAAATTAGATAGTTTAGATAATTATAAGAGAAAAGTTAAAGAAAATCCTAGAACTGATATTAGGAAAATAGAATGGACAAATAATCTTGATGTTATTGCTGAAATTAAAAGAAAATCTCCTAGTAAAGGTGAATTGGCTCAAATAGTTGATCCATGTGCGTTAGCAAAGAAATATGAACAAGGTGGTGCAGCATTAGTATCTGTATTGACAGATGAAGAATATTTTGGCGCAAAAACAGACGATTTAGCAAATGTCCGAAATTCAATTAAATTGCCTGTACTACGCAAAGATTTTATAGTCGATGAGAGACAAATCTTTCAAAGTTATCTAATGGGTGCAGATGCAATATTGCTAATAATTGATGCCATTGGTAATGAGAAACTCGCCATATTTTATAAACTTGCTAAATCTTTAGGGTTAGAAGTGCTGGTGGAGGCACACGATAGCTCTCAATACAAATATGCGAATGAGATTATTGGGGCAAATCTTATTGGGATAAATACTAGAGATTTAAAAACGTTTAAAGAAGATACACAAGCAATGAAATATATACTCCTAAATAGAAATAAAGATATTGTGAACGTGTGGGAATCAGGAATAAGCACTATTTCCGACGCTCAAGTGGCCAATGAATATGGTGCAGATGCCCTGTTAATAGGCCAAGCTCTTGTCCAAAGTGGTAACTCTATTAAATTTATTAAAGATATACGACATATTTAGTCATTGAAAAAAGATAGAATAGAATGTGTTTGTAAAAATTTGTGGAATTACTAATGAAGAAGATGCTTTACTAGCCATTGCTATGGGAGCCGATTGTTTAGGTTTTAACTTCGTCCATGGATCTCCAAGGAAAATTTCAACTACTGAAGCAGAATCAATAATCAAAAGACTTCCGCATGGCACAGTTACTGTTGGAATATTTAAAAATGAGAATCCAGATATGATTGTTTCAACAGTCACGCAAATTGGATTGAGTGGAGCGCAGCTACATGGACGTGAACCTGTAAGTGAAGTTAGATGGATTCGAAAGCGATTACCATTTGTAATTCAAGCTCTACAAGCAGAAGATCCGCATCTATCAAGTGCAGGTAATTCGCCAGCTGACATCATTTTATTAGATGCACAAACCCCAGGTGGTGGCCGTACTTTCGATTGGCGTTTAGTAAATAATGCACCAAGTGGAATTAGGTTGATGATTGCTGGTGGGTTAAACCCAGATAATATCGAAGAGGCAATACGTCGAACAAGACCATACGGCGTCGATGTCGCTACTGGTGTTGAATCTAAACCAGGAAAAAAAGATGCATCTAAGATGCAAAAATTTATAGATATTGCTAAATCTGTTGATAAAAAATCTGAAAATGTTCAAAAAGAAAAAAATAGTGAAGATTATGATGATGAATCAAACGCTTCATTAATCTATGATTGGGCAGACGACGGCCAATAATCACTATTTGAAATCAAACTAGATGTAATATATTGAATTGTTTCGACTAAAATGTTGTTAAATTAAGCGTCGAGTAACTATTGGAAATATGTATGGATTTAAATGTAAATAATCTAGAAGTTGATATTAACGGTGTACATCTAGATGCTCCCGGTCCTCAACCTAGCTCTGGCGGGTATTTTGGGGATTTCGGAGGTAGATTTGTCGGCGAAACACTTATTAGTGCATTAGACGATATTTCAGAAACTTTTGAAAGATGCTGGCATGATATTGGTTTTCGTACAAAATTTGCGAAACTACTAAGTGAATATGCAGGGAGGCCATCTCCACTAACTTATTGCGAAAACCTTTCAAAAGTAAGTGGTTTCGAAGTTTATTTAAAGCGGGAAGATTTAAATCATACAGGTTCACATAAAATAAATAATGTATTGGGTCAAGGATTATTGGCAGTTGAAATGGGTAAGACCCATTTAATTGCTGAAACAGGTGCTGGGCAACATGGAGTGGCCTGTGCAACTGTTGCTGCTTTGTTTGGTTTGGAATGTACTGTCTATATGGGGTCAGTCGATGTTGCACGTCAAGAATTAAATGTTTTCCGAATGAAAATGTTGGGAGCAAAAGTTATCCCTGTAGAGAGTGGTAGTGCAACACTTAAAGACGCTGTGAGCGAGGCAATGCGATCCTGGGTATCTCGTATAGATGATTCGCATTATTGTTTAGGTTCCGCTATGGGACCTCATCCTTTTCCCTACATGGTACGTGAATTTCAAAGAGTCATCGGTGATGAGACACGCGAACAATTTCGTACTCGTCTTGAACGTGATCCTGACTATGTTGTGGCATGTGTTGGCGGTGGCTCTAATGCAATCGGTACCTTTTCTGGATTTATAAATACGAATTCAAAATTGATTGGTATTGAACCTGCAGGTGACGGAATTGCCACAGGTAAGCATGGTGCTGCTATTGGCGAAGGTAGCAAAGGAATTGTACATGGTATGAAATCTATGTTCCTTCAGAACAATGATGGCCAAATCCAAGAAGCTCACTCTATCTCTGCCGGTTTAGACTATCCAGGCGTAGGTCCTGAACATGCATATTTGTCCGAGCAGGGTCGTGCTCAATACTTAAATGCAACTGATGATGATGCACTCTACGGTATGGCAGCATGTTCGGTTTTAGAAGGTATAATCCCCGCATTAGAATCTGCGCATGTCATTGGTTGGTTACTCCGAAATGCAAAAGATATTTGTGAAAAAAAATCAAAAATTGTAATTACTATGTCTGGTCGTGGTGATAAGGATGTTTATACATTGAATAAAGATTTCAATGAACAGATTATTACTTACGTTGAAGAAATTAAGAAGAATCGCAATGTCTGAAAAATTAAATAAGTCATTATCTAATTATTGTAATGAGATGAAGACTTCAAAACATAAAGCATTAGTAATATACATTACTGCTGGTATAGAAAATTGGAAAGAAGCAATTGCTGTATGTATAGATAACGGTGCAGATATTATTGAGATTGGACTCCCGTTTAGTGATCCAACAATGGATGGCCCAATAATTGCTCAAGCATCATATAGATCAATTGAAAATGGCAGTCATACTTTAGAATTACTTGCTGAACTTAGTGAGCTAAAATTTAAAAGGCCGTTGGTAGTAATGACCTATATGAATATTTTATATTCACATGGATTAGATTTAGCTATACAAAGTTGTAATGACGCAAATATAAGCGGACTAATTATTCCAGATCTGACATATGAAGAGTCCTTCTTATTAGATGAAACATTAAATGATACAGATATTTCACATATACAATTGATTAGTTCTACAACTAATGATGTTCGTAAAGAAGAAATATTAGATAAAAGTGAAGGCTTTCTTTATACCATTGCACTCAAAGGTATAACTGGTCAAGAAGTAAGTTTTGATGAAGAAATAATAGAATTTTTCAAGGATATAGAATTAAATACAATTCAACCTTCTTATTGCGGAATCGGAATTAGGACAGCCGAACAAGCGAAAGAAATTTCGCAATATTGTGATGGAATAATTGTTGGGTCTTCTATTGTTGCAAAATTGATGAACAAGCCAAATGATTTAGATGATATAGGTAAATTTGTATCAGATTTAAGACAAGCTATTGATTCTTCATCCTTAGCGTAGTCGAAAGATCTAAAACAGGAAAGGTATCCATGGTACGACAAGGATCACAAAAGTTGAATGAAAAGATAGCTCGTAATAAAAGATTAGTTACGATTGCTACGATAATAATTGTTGTTGCCATAGCATTTGTATTCGTTAGTGGAGTTTTCGATTCTGAAGATAAAAAATCTTCACCTTCGACGGATGTCAGGTTGACCAAAGGATTTGTGAAGAAGATTGTTGCTTTAGGATATGTAAACCAACCAATTAATGTACCTATCAACTATAAAAGAACATCTGTAAAGTTAATTCCGGCAACTAAAACCGCTACTGGTTGTGAAGAAGTTTTGCAAAGGTTTTTAAAGACTGGTGATAATTCAAGGGATTTTATAGATATCTATTCTTATCCTATTACTTGCGAATTCGAGAGACCTTCAGATGCTCAAGGGTTTACTGTAGGAAATTATGCTGGATGGTCATCGACTTCTAACAAAGAAAAATCTATTTTAACTGAGATTGTTGTAAATCAAAATCATATTAGAGTAGAAAGCGATTCTGAGCTTAAACAACTTGTAACCACAATGGGAGCATTTGTACCATTTTCTGAAAATTCGCCAAAAGATACCTTAAAAATATCTACATAAAATTAATCCAAGAAATATTTTTGCTTCGTAATATATATATCCAGGAAAACTGGTGTAACTCTTAAAAGGGAGCTTAAATGCGAAAAAATATATTTAAAGTAATAGTAGCCATGTTGGCTCTATCATTAGTGCTTGTTGCTTGTAGCAATAATAGTGATACTAAAGATGATAAGAAATCTAAAAAAGAAGAAACATCTAAGTCTAAAGATATGGATAAAAAAGATGATGTAATGATGACGAAAGACGATAGTAGTCTTCCAGCAGATAAAATAATGAGTAGTAACTCAAAAACTATTGTTGAAATTGCATCAGGTAACCCAGACGCTTCAACACTTGTAGATTTAGTTGTCAAAGCAGGACTTGCTAATACTTTAAGTAGCGAAGGACCATTCACAGTATTCGCACCTACTAATGCTGCGTTTGCTAAAGTTCCAAAAGCAACATTAGATGCGCTTGCAGCTAATCCAGATGCTTTAAAACAAGTACTTACATACCATGTTGCTGCAACAAAAGCTTTGTCTTCAGATCTAAGCGATGGTCAGGTAATTACTATGGTTGAAGGTTCAACACTAACTGTTGGTATCAAAGATGGAAACGTTACTTTGACTACAGATACTGGTCAAGTAGTAAACGTTACCTTGGTTAATGTTAATGCATCAAATGGTGTTATTCACTTAATAGATACAGTTATGATTCCAAAAGATCTAAAACTTTAATAAATAAAAAAATAATTATTGAAAGGGGAAGCATTGCTTCCCCTTTTTTTATTAATATGTATATAAGAATAGGGAGAATGATGGAACTCAAAGTAGGCGACAAGGCACCAAGTTTTAAATGTGAAGATCAAGACGGAAATATGCGTACTGAAAAGGAATTCAGAGGAGCGCCTTATGTAATATATTTCTACCCACGTGCAAGCACACCTGGTTGTACAGTCCAGAGCTGTGAATTGAGAGATGCTACTAGTGATCTAAATAGTCTTAATGCTAAAATAATCGGAGTATCACCAGATACATCAAAAAAACAAAAAACATTTGATGATAAATATACTTTGGGTTTCCCATTGCTTGCTGATCATGAACACCATGTGTCAGAAAGCTATGGTACTTGGGCAGAAAAATCTATGTACGGAAAAAAATATATGGGAATTATTCGGTCATGTTTTGTAGTCGATGAAAAAGGAAAAATTGCAGGTGCGAAATATAAAATATCTCCAAAAGACACTGTTCCATTTGCCGAAGAAATATTAAAATCGCTATAAGATCCTATCTAAGATATAACTATTAGAATTGTTGGTACATGGAATTTATTTATAAACGACTTTTCGCTACTTCTCACCAGCTCAGCACTAAAGTTCAACGAACTGCGGGTGGGTTAATTTTACTCGTTGCAATTCTGGCTATTATCTTCGCTAATGTTTCATCTTCTTATATTGAATTTTGGGATAATGGTATTGGTATTAGCCATTTATCACGAATTGATTTTGTAAATGAAGTATTGATGTCTATATTCTTTTTTGCTGCTGGGTTAGAAATTAGGCATGAATTTACCCATGGTCATCTTAGGACGAAAGAACAAAGGCGACTTCCATTTATCTGTGCATTAGGTGGAATGTTAATACCGATGCTCTTTATGTTCATTTGGGCAATAGCTACACATTTTTTTTCCTCTACTGATGCGTCCACAATTTTTCATTCATTGCCAGTACCGGTTGCAACAGATGCTGTATTCGCGCTTGCTCTATTAAGCTTTTTCTCAAGCAAAATTCCTAGTGAGCTTAGAATATTTGTTCTTGCATTTGTTGTAATAGATGACATTGGAGGCTTAGCCATGTTATCAATTTTGGATGGTAAATTATCTCCAACAATTATTGCAGTTATACTTGGTTTTATACTCCCTGAAAAGATACATAAATATAAAATACGTCGTAAATTATTAACACATTTAACGCTAGTAGTAAATTTTATGATATTGCCATTATTTGCTTTAGCAAATGCTGGTGTGTCCTTATCCGGTTTGACAATAACATCAATAATATCAGCACCATTATTTTGGGCTTTGCTCACATCTCAAACAATTGGAAAAATATTAGGTGTTTACTATACTGCAATGATTTCAGTAAAAAAGAAGTGGACAGTATTGCCTAGGAATTGTAATAATCAGCATATGCTTATTAGTGCAGCTATAGCAGGAATTGGTTTTACTTTATCTTTGTATCTAGTTAATGTTGCTTTAAGAGAAAATGCAGAGATGCTGATTATAGGTAAGGTAGCAATAATATTCGCTACTGTCCTTGCAGGATTAGTCGCTTCAATACTCACTTATAAAGCAAAAGACCTATCTAAAGAAGTTCAAGATTCAGTTTGATCACTATTTAGTATTTGAATAAATCAATATTTTGTTTCGCTTAAAACTTGTCTTAATTATAATAATTCTTTTATGGAGTAATTGATGATAATTCTGGTCTTCGTTTATTTAATGGAGAGTCTCTTAACACAATGAGGGTAGTTGCGGCTGTCATTTCCGCGATTCCTGCATATAAAATATCTTTTCCATGATTACTTGCTTCGCGCGCAGCCTTACAAACTTCTGGTTCATGCACTGTTCTAGGATCCCTCATTTCAGCATGTAAATTTTTTAACGGAATATTGCAATCAGCTACAATCCCTTCATATTTCATAGACATGACAGATCCAGCAGGCACTGAAACAAATCCTGGTAGCATCAGTGCAATACCTAAAGCATTATTTTTTTTTCTAAATGAGGTATTATTTTTCCAATTGAAAAATCTTCTTGGTACATTTAATGGATTCATAGCCTGAGCTACATACCTAACTTGTAGAGATAAAGGTATATTTGCATTTGAATTTCTAGTCATCTAGGTATTTTACGTAATTAACTATGATTTAGTCAAATTTTCATTTTTAAAACAAAACCGCAGTGTCTGTCCTAATTTTGCAGGGTCCGTCCTTGCAGGCTCTTGTCGTTTTTAAAGGGGAGAGTTACCGTGCTTGCGCATATTTGGTTCTTCTTTTTTAGAAATCAGTGATTCCAATACCTGAATTAATATAGAACGGGTAGCTAAAGGTTCAATAATTGCATCTACATAACCCAATTCTCCTGCTTGATTTGGATTAGAAAATTTAGTTTCATATTCTTTAATCAAACCTTCACGACATGTTGCTTGTTCTTGTTCATTATCACAAGCAGCTATTTCTTTTCTGTTCAAAATTGCAACAGCACCACTTGCTCCCATAACAGCAATTTCAGAAGTTGGCCATGCACCACACCAGTCGTTCCCAAGGTTTTTCGAATCCATAACAATGTAAGCACCACCATAACTTTTTCGAATTATCAAACATAGCCTAGGTACACTTGCTTGTGCATAAGCATAAACTAATTCGGCACCATGGCGGATCATTCCACGCCATTCTAAATCTTTACCAGGCTCAAAACCAGGAGTATCAACAAAAGTCACTATAGGAATATTATAGGCATCGCATATCGAAACAAAACGTGCTGCTTTTCTCGATGCTTCAATATCTATAGTTCCAGCTCGAGCTATTGGTTGGTTAGCTATTATACCAACAGAGCGACCATTTAATAATGCGAAACAAGTCAACATATTAGGTGCATAAGTAGGACGAATTTCTAAAACACTATCTAGATCAAAAACATCGTTTAAAACATCGTGCATATCATAACCGGCTTGAGCATTTTCAGGAACAGTTTCGCGTGCTATTTTAGTTTCGCGTTCTTTTTCATCATCAGTTTGTATAATAGGAATATCGCAAAGATGATTATCAGGTAAAAATTCTAACAATGATTCAAAGATTTCAATTGCTTCATCCTCATCTTGTGCTGACAAAGATCCAACCCCAGAATTTGCAAGAAGAGTAGGAGACCCAATTTCTTCTTTAGTCACAGATACCCCTGTGAACTCTAGTACTGAACCTGGACCACTTACATAAGCAAAAGCATCGGCAGTAGTTATAACAAAATCTACCAAACCTAATATTAGCGATGGTCCACTTACGCATGCACCCGTAACAATTGCAACTGTTGGTACAACTCCACTTAAGCGTGCAAGTTCGCCTGCGAAAGAACCCCAAACGTGTAAACCTATTGGACCTTCAGTGATATCAGATCCTGAAGTATTTAATACAGTAAGAAAAGGTATTCCAAGCTTTCCACTTAACTGAACGCTTTGTTTCATAGTGTCAGCATCATACGCTGTAATGGCACCATGTCGAGATCCGCCACCAACTTTAAGTACAACGACTTTACGGCCATTAATTTCTTCTATAGATGATGAAGTTACAGCACTATGATGATTTAAAAATACTGATCTATCAGAAATACTAATAGGAGCGAATTTATTTTCCATATACCTATACTAGTTATGATTCATAAGGAGCAATGAGCACAGCAGCATTATGTCCACCAAAGCCAAAAGAGTTTGACATTACAGGTCCACCATCATATTTACGAGGCTGACCACTTACAACATCTAATTCAATACGCTCATCTTTATTATCAAGATTAGCAGTAGGGGGTATAGATTTGTCTCTAATAGTTAGTACAGCAATAATTGCTTCGACTGATCCAGCACCAGCAATTAAATGACCTGTAACACCCTTGGTGCTAGTTATTGGTGGTGCATCTTCTCCAAAAATAGTATCGATAGCTTTTGCTTCGCCAATATCTCCAAGTGGGGTAGACGTACCATGAACATTAATATGTTTTACAAAACTAGGTTTTTCGCCGGCAGTATCTAAAGCCATTTTCATAGCTCGTCCCGCTCCGCCACCTTCTGGATGTGGAGCAGTTATATGATAAGCATCACCACTACGTCCATAACCTACGATTTCGCCATAAATTGTTGCACCACGCTTTAATGCTGATTCAAGTGATTCAACAACCATAAAACCTGCACCTTCACCTATCACAAAACCATCACGATCTTTATCGAAAGGACGAGAAGCAGCTTTAGGATCATCAACACGTTTGCTGAGTGCTCCCATTTTTGCGAATGCTGAAACAACCAAAGGTGTTACACCAGCTTCAGCGCTACCACTCAAAACAACATCGCAAGTACCGTCCCATATAAGACGCGCAGCCTCACCAATAGCATGAGAACCTGCAGCACAAGCAGTTGTAATATTTATATTTACTCCCGCAAAGTTAGCCATAATTGAAACATGACCAGCAATAGCATTAGCCATCATTGAAGGAACGAAAAATGGGCTAACTCGGCCAGGTCCTTTTTCTTGATAAACAGACCATTGTTCTTCAAGCGTTGAAATACCACCAACACCTGTACCGGTAACTACACCAGCACGAAAAGGATCGTATGGTGAGTCTTTAATACCAGAATGATCTATTGCATCTATAGCTGCAGCTAAACCAAGATGTGTAAATCGATCGAGTCGACGTGCATCTTTGGTATTAACATATTTGTCTAAATTAAGTTCTTCATTGTCAACTTCACAAGCAAAGTCAACACTTAGCTTTGAAGCATCAAATCCTTTAATTTTTGATGCACAAGAGTCTCCTGAGTTAATACGTGACCAAAAAGTTTCTATATCACAACCCGCAGGAGTTTTTACACCCATACCTGTTATTACAGCTCGTCTCGAATTTTCTCTATCAATCATTTGTGCCTACCTGATTACCTTTTTTAAATTAGCCTTGTTTTGAAACTATAAGGTCAACAGCTTGTCCAACAGTTGCAACACCTTCAACTTCGCTTTCTGGAAGTTCAACATCAAATTTTTCTTCCATACCCATTACAAATTCAACAATATCAAGACTGTCTGCATCTAGATCTTCTTTAAAGCGTGCTGCTTCTGTTACTTTAGATTCGTCAACTCCTAAAAGTTCTACAGCTAATTCAGTTATTGTTGTAACTATTTCTGATCGTTCCATTTTTCCTCTTTCGTTTACTAGTTTTATCTAGATTTGTTTTACATCTTTAAGTTTTTGAATATATTATTCTAAAACAAGTTCTTTGTTTGGTCATATACTTTATTACAAATAAAATGGTTTGCTCTTCTTTTACAAGTATTGAACTTTAATTGAAATTTAATCATGTACCCATACCTACGCCACCATCAACTGGCAATACGACACCAGTTATATAGCTTGACTCTTTTGACGCTAGAAATGCTACAGCACTTGCTATCTCTTCTGGTTGACCGAACCTAGCTAAAGGTATACTAGTTGTAATTTGCTCAATTCTTTCTTGAGCAGTTTCACTCCAAATTGGCGTATCTATAGCACCTGGCGCAATAACATTTGCCGTAATATTTCGTGATGCTAATTCGCTAGCAACAGAACGTGTCATACCAATAAGGCCAGCTTTTGCAGCTGCATAATTAATTTGTCCTGGCGGCCCTACGTATGCATTTATCGAAGAAATATTTATTATACGTCCCCATTTATTTTTCATCATATTACGAGAAGCACGACGAATTGCATAAAAAGCTCCCGAAAGGTTTGTGTCTATAACAGCATTCCATTCGTCATCTTTCATACGCATAACTAAATTATCTTTTGCAATACCTGCATTATTAACTAAAACCGTAACGTTGCCGATTTTGTCTTCTATCTCACTAAACATTTCGTCGACACTTTTTGATGATGAAACATCAGATTTTATTGCAAGTGGTGTTTCTCCAAATTCGCTAGCTAATTTAATAGTTTGCTCAGCTCCTTGTGTATCTGATGCATATGAAAATGCAACATGATAACCTAATTTTGTTAAAGCAATTACACAGGCTTGTCCTATACCTTTTGATCCGCCAGTAACAAGTGCAATAGTTGTTTTAGTGTCTTCAGTTTTATTATTCATTAAATTACCTGTATATTCCTTAATTTTTCCAGCGCAATATGCATGTTCCCCATGTCATTCCAGCACCGAACCCACAAAATACTAAAAGATCCCCGTCACTAAATCGATTTTTGTCAGCAACTTCAGCAAGCAATATTGGTATTGAAGCTGCTGATGTATTTCCATATTTATCTAAATTTATATGCGCCTTATCTTTACTCACTTCTAAACGTTCGCATATAGCATCGATTATACGCACATTAGCTTGATGTAATAAAAGGTGGTCTATTTTATCTACCGACATCTCAGCCTTTTCTAAAGCACGAGATATAGATTTTTCTACAGCTCTTACGGCTACTTTAAAGACTTCTTTACCATTCATAACTAAGAATGGATGCAAATGTTCTATTACTTCTTTGACGTCTTGATCTTTTAATTGCGTATTTGGTCGAGCTGGCACTTCCAGGATTTCATATTGAGAAGCATCACCACCAATATCTGCAGAGATTAGACCAGAGCTTGGATCGTCATTTGAGGTTAAGACAACAGCACCTGCACCGTCACCAAAAAGAATTGCTGTAGAGCGATCATTTTTATCTACGACTACTGAAAGTGTATCAACACCTATTAATAATATATTTTTGAATAATTTCAATTCAAAAAATCCGGCAGCTACACTAAGCGCATAAACAAAACCTGAACATGCAGCATTTAAATCAAATGCTGGAGCAATAATTCCTAATTGTTTAGAAACTATTGATGCCATAGAGGGGATAGGTTGGGTTGCTGAAGCTGTAGCAACTATCACGCAATCGATGTCAGAAGAAATCTTTCCAGACTTCAGCATTGCTTGTTCAGCTGATTCAACAGCAAGCGACAAAGAGCTTTCACCTAATGATTCATCAATAATTCTTCGTTCTTTAATACCTGTTCGAGATGTTATCCATTCATCACTAGTGTCTAAATATTTTGACAGATCATCATTTGTAACGGTATTTTTTGGAACAGCTTTACCCCAACCAGAAATTGAAAACATTTATTCCTTATTATTTTTAGGGTTTTTTAGACCTTTTATTAAAACTGTTATAACACTTGTAATTGCTATGAAAAAAATTATGACCCCAACAGGTTGTCTAGTGAAGATAGGTGAAGCTTGATAATCTGTAATTTCTTTAGCTTCTTTGATTGTATATGGGCAATCATTCTCATCTTCGAAACCAGATGTTGGGCCACCTTTATAGTCACAAGTAGACCTGTTTTCATAAGGTTGGTGATTCGTCGTAACATTAATTGCAATTATAGATACAACAACTATAGCAATGGCAATTAATACTGATTTAATCTTTTTATTCATATCTACCTCCTTGCTTATAATTTAGCTGGCGTGCATTCGAAGCCATGCAACTGGCTCGTGTTGACGAAGTCGTTCACCACTATGAGCGATCAAACCTCTTAGTGTACCTGTAAAAGGTGAAAGTATCGGTACAGATTTACTTACCGTATCAACATATCCAATAATATCATTTACCTTAATATTTCTTCCAATTATATCTTCACTATCATCAGCTGATCTAAATACTCCATCAGCTGGTGAAACAATCATTCGCTCCGGTATAAGTATTCTTTCGCCTTCCATTATTAAATACTCTTTTCTACTCTAATTAAATCAGTGTAATGTTTTATTACTAAATCTGGTGTGCATCGCTTTGCTAGACCAGCAAGTGAAGAACCATTTCCTACTTCGATTGCAAAATCTATTTGTCCAGCATTGATTGTATCCATTGTCTCTCTCCATCTAACAGAATGAGAAACATGTTGATCAGATTTTTTTCTAAAAACTTCACCGTCTTTATATGCATTTGCATCATCATTTGAAACTACAGGTGCAATAGGGTCGCTAAAGGCCATAGACGAAAGAGTGGAAGTCAAAATACGTGAAGCCTGTTCCATTAAAGGTGTATGAAAAGCACCATTCACTGGAAGTAGTACTCCTTTTTTTGCACCAAAATCTTTACAGATTTCTACAGCATGTAATATGGAATTTTCATCCCCAGCTATAACTATTTGACCTGGGGCATTATCATTTGCCAAATATATACCATCGACTTCACGTATTAGTTTTACTACACCGTCGAAGTCAATGCCTAAGAGGGCTGCCATTTTGCCGCCCTTTGTATCAGCGCATTTTTGTGTTTCCAATGCGCGTACGCTCGCAAATTCAATGCCTTCTTCAAAAGAAATTGTTTCTGAGCATATAAGAGCACTAACTTGACCCAAAGAATGTCCAGCAAAAAAAATCGGTTTTAATCTAGATTTATCAATTGACTCAAAAGCCATAAGCGAAGTTATCAATATTGCTAACTGTGCATTATGCGTTGTGTTCAATATTTCCGCATTGTCTGAACACAGAAGTTCTACTACATCTATATCAAGAAGAATACCTGCGTCTTGTGCGATATGGAAATGTTCAGTTGATTGAAATACTTTACCCATACCAACTGATTGTGAACCTTGGCCAGGAAATAGATAAGCGACTTTCTGCATTAATGGATTTTCTCATGAATTAGTCAAAATATTCGATTTATAGTGCTTGCATAAGTTTCCTTTTTACGAGATTTCGTTTACTAAGATGATAACTATGACAGAATCAAATCAAACAGTATTAAACAATTCGAAAGAATTGATAGCGACACTTCCACATGCAGATCCATTTTTGTTTGTAACTCGAGTTCACGAATTAATAGAAAATGTATCAATATTATGTTCATACGATGTTACGGGTAATGAAAAATTCTTTGAAGGTCATTTCCCTGGGAACCCAATTATGCCTGGTGTATTGCAATTAGAAGCATTGGCGCAGGCAGGGGCTATCGCATTATTGTCACAAGAAAGATTTGCTGGAAAGCTACCATTATTCGGTGGAGCAGAGAAAGTTCGATGGCGAAGGATCGTAAAACCTGGCGAAACGCTAAATCTCTCTATGGTATTAGAAAGAGTAGGCTCACGCGGTGGTTGGGGTCAGGCTCAAGCTTCAGTTAATGGAGAAGTAACTTGTGATGCAAGAATATTTTTCGCATTGGCTGATAAATAAAGTAAACGTTTATAATATAATCTTCATTCACACTCAAGCCCGGGTGGCGGAATTGGCAGACGCGGCAGACTCAAAATCTGTTGGTGGTAACATCGTGGGGGTTCAAGTCCCCCCCCGGGCACATATATGAATTTTCTCATGAAGCCAAACTTCATGGGCACAGAATAGAATCCCATATTGATTCGGCCATCTAAATATTAATGTAAATCCTAATCGCGAAATACGTTTTTTAAAATTACTTACCATCAACCTTCATATATTCATTGTTAGATAGTTTGAATTTATCCATTTTATAAATCAATTACTATACGAAATTAGAATACAACAGAGAAGTTGTTGGAAATACTGAGAAGTAGGAATCCAAATAATTAATACTCTATACCTTCTAATGTAAAGTATATTATGAAACTATTTCTATCTTCAATTGGTATACCCGATAAAGATATTTTTATGTCTCTTTTTGAAACTACAGACAACCTATCTGTGGCACTAATTCAAAACGCGCAATCTGAATATACTGAATTTCGAAAAGTCATTGAATTGGAAGCTACTAAAAATTTATTTAATAAATTAGGATTTAGATACACGCTAATTGATTTAAATGAACTAGATAAAGAGGAACTTAAAGATAGCCTAAGTCGACATAGCGCAGTTTGGTTTATGGGTGGTAACACCTTTGTATTAAATTACTGTATTGAAAAATCTGGATTGCATTTATTTATCTGTGATTTATTAGACAACGGTTTAGTCTATGGTGGTGAAAGTGCTGGGGCAGTAGTAGCAGGTAAAACTTTACATGGTGTTGAATTTGCTGACGACCCAAATACTGCATCTAAAGTTTATTGGGATGGTCTTGGATTAATAAAATATGGAATAATTCCACATTGGGGAATGATTGAGTATTACGATTCGCTAAAAAAGTGTAGAGACGAAATGGCTAAATATTGTACCGTTAAAACTATTTCTAATACAGAATCATATATAGATATATCCGAATCAAACCCCACAAATAATTCTTAATATCGGGTACGGATTCACATGAACCGTTCCACCAAGTCTAATTTCGAAGTGAGTATGTGGAGCTCCGCCGGCAGCATTACCTGTGGCTCCTGTGTATGCAATCAATTCTCCTATCGCAACGCGACGAGGTTCTCCGACTCTAGATAATAAGTGAGCATAGTAATAAATATTTCCATCATCACCATGTAAAAATATACCTGTGCCACCTAGACCGCCGTCTAAGAACTGTGTTGTTCCACCAACTATAGCGACATTAGGAGTTCCGCTAGCGTTAAAAATATCGTTACCTTTATGAGAACGTCCACCCGACCTATTGTTACCAAAGTCATCTACGTGTGTTAAAGGCCCAGCTATAGGGCATACTTTTCCATCAACCGGTAAACGTGCGCTTATCGAACCAGAAGCATCAAGAAAAGTTTTTGATTGCTTTTCATATTCTATTTTTGCTTTTTCGAAATCATCAGCTAGTTGTGTATTTTGAGATTCTAGTTCTGTTTGTAATGTTAATGATTGTGCTTTCTGTGTTTCTAAATCTGATTCAATTTTAGAAAGTTCATCTATGCGTTTTTGAAAATTTGAAAATAATATCGAAGATGATGACTGTATAGAGTTTGCAAGGGTAGAAACACGACGTTTATATAATTCTGCTAAGTCATCTGATGGTTCTCCTGAACTATCTTGATAAAGTTTGATTGCTCTATATTGTATTTCGCTTTTAAGTTGAGCAGTGGGCATTTCATTAATTGCTAAGATTGCAGAATTATTTTCAATCTGATCATTTAAAGTTGCTAATTTTGCAACTAGCTCTTGAATTTGAAGCGATGTCTGTTCTATCTTTAGTTGAGTATCTAATAAATTCTGAGTAGCTTTATCTAAGCTTTTAGTTGCTATTTTTGCCTTTTCTTTAGCTGCAAGATCTGAAGGTGTTATAACTTTTTCTTTAGGTGCTGTTTCAGTAGGAAGAGGATCATCAAGTTGAGGCGGAACGTCGGGAATAGGAATCGTTGTTGAAACCGGCAACGTAGTCACCACAGTAGTAGTTGTCGTTGAATTATCGCCATATGAATAGGATGGCATTAAAAATAGTGTCACAATAAATAGTGTTATAAGTATTTTCTTCAAAATATTATTTTTCATCTTATTTTCTCATCCATCTATATATGTCAGCCGGTTCGTTTGTTGAATCATCTATCGTCTAATTGATGGCGAAATCTTAACTATATGACGGAGAGTGACCTAAATTTTGGCTTAAATGTATGACAATAGCGGAAATATTCACCACATAGAACTATGATGTACCCAAGAATTAAGGAGAAAAATGTCACTTAAATTAGTTGTTGCAGAAGATGAAGCTATTATACGTATTGATTTAGTTGAATTACTTGAAGAATCAGGCTTCGATGTAGTTGCTCAGACCGGAAGAGGAGACGACGCTGTAGCTTTAGTAGAAGAGCATAAACCGGATCTAATAGTTTTGGATATTAAAATGCCAGGATTAGATGGTATAGCTGCAACAAGCAAAATTACTGATATGCAAACTACAGCAATTCTTATTCTTTCCGCATTTTCACAACAAGATTTAATTGATCAAGCGCAAAGTGCTGGTGCCCAAGGATATTTGGTTAAGCCATTTCATAAATCAGAGTTAGTCCCTGCCATAGAAACAGCATATGCTCGATTTAAAGAAAAGCATTTTTTAGATTCAATTGGAGATGAAGATCCAGCAAGTATAAAGAAATCTTATGGCTATGCTAAAGCCCTATTGATGGACGAACACTCAATGAATGAAAAAGATGCATGGACATTTATCGATGAACATCTAAATTCAACGGATGATGCTAGTAAGGTTTTGACACAAATTACTGATGGTAAATTAGTTCCAGTATCAAAATAATACCTGTGAAAAACGATCTGCTCTTAGCTGTCGATGGCCATTCGATGGCATTTCGCGCATTTTACGCTTTGCCGCCAGATATGGCAGCAAAAGATGGTACACCTACGAATGCTGTTTATGGATTTTTTTCTATGTTAACTAATTTGGTAGCAAAGTATAAACCAAGCCATTTAGTAGTTGCATTTGATAGCGCTGGACCCACATTTCGTACAAAAATTGATGTTGCTTATAAAGCACAAAGAGGTGAAACACCCGAGTTATTTATTCCACAAACCGCTCTGATAATGGAAATGCTTAATGCTATGAATATCGTTCATGTATCGCAAGATACTATAGAAGCTGACGATATTATTTGTACCTACGCTAGAAAAGCTTTAGAGCAAAAGATGGATGTTGTAGCTATTACAGGCGATAGAGATTATTTTCAACTAGTCAAAGATCCACATATTAAAGTACTTTATGTCCGAAGAGGTGTTAGCGATACTGTTTTATATGATGAAGCAGGAATACTACAACGCACTGGTATCCGTGCTGATCAATATGTCGATTATGCATCAATGCGTGGCGATCCAAGCGATAATTTACCAGGCGTACCTGGAATCGGTGAAAAAACTGCGTCTAAATTATTACAAGAGTACGAACACCTCGAAGGTATTTATAATAATGTTGAAAAACTAAAACCAAAACAAATAGAGAATTTTGGACTTTATAAAGAAAGAGTCTTTCTGAATCGTGAAATAATGACTCTTAAATCCGATGTAGATGACTTACCAGGTTTGGATAAGTTTTTACGTGTAAATGGTGATAACAAACAAATCAATGAATTATGCGACAAGCTAAAATTTAATACTTTGTCAAAAAAAATAATTACATGTAGTTCAATTACACCTTTAACATCCGAAGAGCAAAATGAATCTAAGAATAATGAAGAGACGCCATTAGTTTTAAAAGAAGTTACACCATTGAACTTTTCGAAACTTTTAAAATTAAGTAAAACTAAGGTTGGATTATTTTTACCTAGTGTAAAACCTAATCAGTATGTGCAAGGATTCCCAGATAGTATAAAGATATTTGCAGAAATACAGAATAAATGTGTGTTTAGCAAAATATCTGTTGATGAAGATTTAAAAGATTTATTAATTCTATTTTCTGAAATTTCAGATAAAATAGTTGGTTACGATGTAAAGACTTGGTCTTCTTATTTTGCTTATTTTAAATTAGATATACCCGTATTTGACGATATAATGATAAAGGCATCTATAGATGATAACTCGCGTGGCAAGAAATCGTTTGTACAAACACTAGGAACATATTTAGGCATTTATATAGAAGCAGAAAAAGAATTACAACTTGAATTAGGTAAAGAACAAGAATCCGAGAACGATGTCGTTGCCATATCAAACATTAAGAATATTCTTAGCTTAGATGATGATTTGAATAATCGACTTAAAGAAAAAGAAATGGAATCTATATATGAAAATATTGAGAAACCATTAATTAGTGTCCTTGGGGAATTGGAAGTAAATGGTGTATTACTTGACGAAAAACTTTTAGATGAAATTGGTAAAGATATACGGGAAAAATGCGATAAATATAGAGAAGAAATATTTGGGTATTCTGGACAAGAATTTAATGTAAATTCGACTAAACAAATGCAAAAGGTTCTGTTTGATGACCTTGGGCTCACCCCTAAAAAGAAAACAAAAACAGGTGCTTCAACAGATGCACAAACCTTACATGCACTAATTAATGATCATCCAATAATACCAGCCATATTGAATTATCGTGAAGTCGAAAAACTCCGTAGTACTTATATCGATGGCCTAAAACCATTAATTGCAAAAGATAAAAGAATACATGGCTCATTCGGTCAAAATCAGGCTGCTACAGGAAGGCTCTCGAGTACTGATCCTAATCTACAAAACATTCCAATAAGGTCTGACATCGGGAAAACCTTACGAACCATGTTCGTTGCACCAAAAGGGTTTAAATTGGTTTCGTTTGATTATTCTCAGATTGAGTTAAGGATATTGGCACATTTAGCGAAAGAAAAAACATTAATTCAAGGATTTAAAGACGGGGAAGATGTGCACGCAATCACAGCTTCACATTTATTTAATAAGGAGTTAAAAGATGTTGACTCAAATGATCGCCGTTTTGCTAAAACAATAAATTACGGAATAGCTTATGGTATGGAAAGCTATGGGTTAAGCCAGCGATTAGAAATAGAACCTGGCGAAGCTAAAGAAATATTGGAAGATTATTGGAAAAACTTTTCTAATATAAAAAAATACCTAAATAACGTCATTAAAGAAACGCAAATTAACGGTTTTACCGAAACACTTTATGGAAGACGAAGATATTTTCCTGGCATTTCTTCTTCGAATGGAAGAATTAGAATGGCAGAAGAAAGAGCCGCCACTAATGCTCCTGTGCAAGGTACAGCAGCCGATATCTTTAAATTATCAATGATTCTTGCAGCAAAAGAAATAGAGAAATATGGTAAAGATGTGGCAATGATCCTTACGGTTCACGATGAATTAGTATTTGAAGTTAAAACTGAATTAATTGATCAAGTAACTAAAAATTTAGTTGATGCTATGGAAAATGTTGTTAATTTGGATGTTCCACTCACAGTGGATGTTGGCGTAGGATCAAATTGGGCAGAAGCGAAATAGCGCTCTTTTGTGCTACCAAGGGTAATAAAGCGCTATAATATTCGAGCATAGATCAACCTTCTGTGCCGGAAAATTTCCGTACCATAACAAATAAATATTATAGGAGACCTCGTGTCTGAAAACTCAACAAGCGATACTGCTCAAGTAGATTCAAAAGAATCAACAGAAGCTGTCGACGAAAATGCAACCACACAAATTAATACTGCAACAGAAGAAATTAATGATAAACCTGTAGCTGGTGTAATTGAAGACGAAAAACCGATTGCGGTTAATGATTTAGGAATGAGTTTTGCAGAAGCAATTGAGTCTACAATCGTAGAATTTGATGATGGTGATTTAATAAAAGGTACTGTAGTAAAAATTGATAAAGATGAAGTACTTGTCGATATTGGTTTTAAATCAGAAGGTGTTATACCATTAAAAGAATTATCTATTCGTATGGATGTTGATCCAAAAGATATAGTCACACTTGGTGAAGAGATTGAAGTTCTAGTACTGACTAAAGAAGATAAAGATGGTCGATTAATTCTTTCTAAAAAACGAGCACAATATGAAAAAGCTTGGGCAAATATTGAAGCAATTAAAGCTACTGATGGTGTTGTTAAAGGTTTAGCAATCGAAGTTGTCAAAGGTGGAGTTATTGTTGACATTGGTTTACGCGGATTCTTACCAGCTTCTCTTGTCGACACTCGTCGTATACGCGACCTAGCTTCGCTAGTCGGTACTGAAATCGAATGTAAAATTCTTGAGCTTGATCGTCAACGTAACAATGTTGTTCTTTCACGTCGAGCATTTCTTGAAGAGAACCAAAAAGGTTCACGTGATAATTTCTTGACCACTCTTCAAGTAGGAGAAATAAAAGAAGGACATATTTCTTCTCTGGTTCCTTTTGGCGCATTCGTTGACCTTGGTGGTATGGACGGACTTATTCATGTAAGTGAACTTAGCTGGAAACATATCGACTCTCCAGGTCAAGTAGTAAAAGTAGGAGATCCAGTTCGTGTAAAGGTTCTCGAAATAGATAACGATCGTGAGAGAATTTCACTTTCACTTAAAGCAACTGAACGTGATCCTTGGACTGAGTTTGCTGAGACTCATCAATTAGGCGAATTAGTTTATGGAAAAGTATCTAAAGTAGTTCCATTTGGTTCTTTCATTCAAATTGGTGATGGAATAGAAGGTTTAGTTCATATTTCTGAAATGGCTACACACCATGTCGACTCAGCTGAACAGGTTGTTAATGAAGGCGAAGAACTTTGGGTTAAAATCATTGAAATTGATAACGAACGTCGAAGAATATCTTTATCTATAAAGCAAGCTGCGGAAGGTGGCGTTGTTGCTGCTGAGTATGCTGATGTTTATGGTGAGCATGCATATGATGCAGATGGAAATTTTATTGGCGAAGACGCAATGGTTGAAGGCGATGTAGAAGCTGATCGTTTAGAAGAATCAAACACAGAAGCAGATATATCAACTGAGCAAACACCGGAACAAGCATAATACTTGTTTACTGAGGTCTGTTTTTAGGAAAATTTATTAGCTCAATTATTAAATTGGGCTAAAATTTTTGCTATTTTTCATAATGACCTAAATTGAAAGTTTAATTAATTAATTTCTATTATTCCTGATTTTATGCCTGTTAAAACAGCTTGTGTTCTGTCTCTTGCATCTAATTTTTCGTAAATAGAAGCTAAATGATTTTTTACTGTTTTAGCTGAGATAAATAAATCTTCCGCTATTTCATTTGTGCCACGACCATCTGCTACAAGTTGTAATATTTCTATCTCGCGTTTTGTCAATAGATCGTTGTCAATATTTTCATTTGATTGACTACCAACATTATAGATTACAGCATCATCCGTAACCTTAGAACTTTCTAGCAATCGTTGTGCTATTTCACTAGACATTATTTGTCCATCTGCAATTCGTGCTACTAAATCGATTACCTCTGACATCGGTACATCTTTTGTGATAAAACCAGATGCTCCTAATGAGATTGCTTGGCTTACAACACTAGACTCACCATGCATTGTTAACATAATGACTTTTGTGTCAGGCTTAGATTTTTTTATGATCTTTAATGCTGTCAGTCCATCCATTACTGGCATTGTAATATCTAATATTACAATTTCTGGTGATAATTCATTAACTAGGTTCACGCCTTCTTCGCCGTCACTGGCTTCTCCCACAATATTAAAACCAGCTTCGATAAGTGCTCGCTTCACGGCTTGACGCAATAACCTATGGTCATCTACCAATAAAATATTTTTCATTTAGGTACCTCAACTTCAGTTGTTATAGTAGTGCCTTTCCCAGAGCTAGTATCAATTTTTAACTGAGCATGAATTGTATCGGCACGTTCTCGAATCCCTATAAGTCCAAAACTTTCTTTTTTTCTATTGATCAAGTCAAACCCAGTTCCATCATCACGAATTTTTAAAATTACATGATCTTTTTCTAACATCCATGAAACCCATACATGAATAGCTTTTGCGTGTTTATTTACATTATTTAGCGCTTCTTGTGTAATTCTCCACATCTCGCGTTCAATTTGAACCGGCAGTACAGCCTTAGAAATATTTGTTGAGAATTGAATATCTAATCCTGTTCTATCACCAAATCTAGGAATATATTCATGGGCTAAAATATGAAATGGACGTGTAGCATCAATATCAGTTCGAAGCTCGTAAAGTGTTTCTCGTAAATCTCCGACTACTTCTCTAACAATATCGCGTATTTCGACCAATTCAGTTTCTTGTGGTCTAATTCCAATTAATCTTTCTAATTCGAATGCTACATATGCTAATGATTGAGCAAGTCTATCATGGAGATCTCTTGCTATTCTGTTACGTTCTTCTTGTGCACCTAAATTTTTCAAACGAGCGAACCACAGACCATTGTCAATAGCGAGGGCTAATGGTTCACACAGCTCTGTTAAAAGTGCACGATCGCGTTCAGAATATCTATTAGCTTCACTATGTTCAATGCTAACAATACCGACAACTTTACCTCTTGCTCTCAAAGCTATATACATACCTGATTTTGCTTGATCAGAACATCCAACAAAAACTCCATCTAAAGTTCTATGCAGTACTGCAGACTGTGCATTCAATGTTTGTCGAAGGGGAGCAGGTAATTCTTCAACTGAGATTGGAGAATCAAGCCTTACACCTTGAGTTAGTTCAACCCTGAATGTATTATAAGTTGAGTCTGCAACTAAAAATGAAAGATATTCATAATCATATAAATCGTTAAATCTATTTCTACTGGTTGCTAGAACTTCACCTAAATCAAGTGATGCTGGCATTGTTTGTGCGATATCATGCAAAGCAAGAAGTAAAGAATTTGCTTTACCCATTCTTTTCATTTCGTCAGCAACTATTTGTGATCTTTGATTGCTATTTCTTATGTATTCACCTATGGCAGTACCTATAGCTGTCGAACTCATAAATATAATTGTATTTTGCAAAATTAATTGTATAGATTGGCCATTGTGGATATCTCTTAGAAATATATATTCAACTAGAACACCAACTACTAGTAATGAAGCTAAAGTCGATTTTAAAATTCCTTCTGACACTCCTAATAGTAATAATACAGGGATTAATGTAAATATAAAAGGACTCTTAAATTGATGAGTCAATGAAATAGCAAATACTAAGATCAATAAATCAAGTACAAAATTATTAATTCTAGTTTTTGTATTTTTTGTTACATTGATGGGACTAAAAGATCTGAATATATTGAGTAGTATAATCAAGGCTATAGCTAAATAGTTTTCTTTGACATAGTTTGGATCTTCATTTGAAAATAATAAAAATACACCAAAAAAAAGTGTTATCCAACGAACAAAGATAATAGCACGTAGAGAACCAAAGGTATCTAAGTTATCGTCATCCGATGTTTTATATATATTCTCTTTATTTTCCATATTCTTAATACTCTTCGTCCAATAATCATGCTATGTAAAGTAAAAACGCGTAAACTTAATATTATGAAGAAAGTAGCTATAATTGGACCAATAGGAAGCGGTAAATCGGAAGTATTGCGCATATGTTCCGATATGGACCTTCCGACGATCTCTTCAGATCATATCGCACGACTACTGATGGAATTGCCTGGAGCTGCGCATGATGCGATCCTTGAAGAGTTTGGTAAAGATTTTTCTATATCTGGTAGTTTTGGTAAAATTGATAGACATAAATTGGGAGAGTTTGTTTTTTCGAATCCAGAGAAATTAAGAACTTTAGAAGATTTGATTCATCCGCATGTTTGGCAACTAGCTACTGCATTCTTTTTAGAATGTGAATCGAAAGAAGAAGAAATTTGTTTTGTAGAAGTTAGTGCACCAAGTGAATCGATAGCAAACCAATTTGATGAATTATTAATGATTGTTTCTCCGGTAAATATTAGAAGAGATAGATGTTTGAACAGAGGTATGGAAATAGAAGATTTTGATGCTCGTAATCAATACCAGGAATTACATTGTCGGTATAGTGAATTAGCTACAAAAGAAATACAAAATTCTAGTTCTATAAATGAACTTGAAATTTCTATGACCGATATTATAAAAACAATTTGTGAAAGCAAATAAAGATAGTGTTTGATTTTAAAAGTGATTATGAACCTAGTGGTGACCAACCAAAAGCTATCGAAGCATTAAGTAAAGGCGTCGAAGATGATTTAAAATTCCAAACTCTTTTGGGAATAACTGGTTCAGGAAAATCTTATACTATAGCTTCAACAATCGCAAAATTAAATAGGCCAGCTTTAGTGTTAGCGCCAAACAAATCTTTAGCTGCCCAACTTGCTAGCGAATTTCGTGGTTATTTTCCAAACAATAGAGTCGAATATTTTGTTTCTTATTATGATTACTATCAACCTGAGGCTTATATAGCAACCACTGATACATTTATTGAAAAGGATTCTTCAATAAATGATGAGATTGATCGTCTACGCCATGCTGCAACTTCTGCACTTCTCAGTAGACGTGATGTCATCATAGTTGCATCCGTGTCTGCAATATATGGTTTAGGTTCACCTGAAAGCTACAAGAAAAATATGCTTTTTATATCTAAGGGAGAAACATACGATCAAAGAGCATTATTAAAAAGACTAGTAGAGCTCCAATATGATCGTAATGATATTGAATTTATCCGCAATAAATTTCGTGTACGTGGAGATACTATAGATATTTTTCCAGCTTATGAAGAAAGAGCCATTCGTATTGAAATGTTCGGTGATGAAATTGAGCGTATCTCATTAATCGATACATTGACTGGAGAGATTTTTCAGGATACTGATACCGTAGCGATATTTCCAGCATCGCATTATGTTTCTGATCGTGAATCTATCAACAGGACGATTAGAGAAGTAGAACGTGATTTAGATATTCAATTAGATCTTTTTAAAAAAGAGAATAAACTTGTTGAGGCTCAAAGGTTGCAAAGTCGCACAGAACACGATTTAGAAATGCTTCGTGAAATAGGTGTATGTTCTGGTATTGAGAATTATTCATTGTATTTAGATGGTCGTAAACCCGGCCAACCTCCTTATACCTTAATAGATTATTTTCCTGACGATTTCGTATGTATTATTGATGAATCCCATGTAACAGTGCCTCAAATACGTGGTCAACAGGCTGGTGATTTATCTAGAAAAAATAATCTTGTTGAGTATGGTTTTCGTCTACCTAGTGCAAGAGATAATCGCCCTTTAACATTTGATGAAACCATTGAAAAACTTAATAAAGTTATTTTCATGTCAGCTACTCCAGGTGCATTTGAGCGTGAAAATTCAGATCAGGTTGTTGAACAATTAATCAGACCAACTGGTTTATTAGATCCAAAAGTTGAAGTACGGACTACTAAAGGGCAAGTTGATGACTTGCTTGATGAAATACAAGATGCGATTAAAAAAGGCGAAAGGGTACTTGTTACAACACTTACGAAAAGAATGGCTGAAGATTTATCGAACTATTTTGCTGATGCACAAATTAAGATAAGATACTTGCATTCTGATATAGACACTATAGAACGTGTCGAAATTCTAAGAGATTTACGCTTAGGGGAGTGTGATGTAATAGTTGGTATTAACTTATTGCGTGAAGGACTCGATTTGCCAGAAGTCGGACTTGTAGCTATTTTAGATGCCGATAAAGAAGGATTTTTACGATCCCAGACATCACTTATACAAACTATTGGTAGGGCTGCACGAAATGTAAATGGGCGAGTAATTATGTATGCAGATAGAATTACAGATTCGATGAGATATGCAATTTCAGAAACTAACAGACGACGTGTACTGCAAACTGAATATAACAAGAAGAATAATATTGACCCAACACCTATTGTAAAAGCAGTAACTGACATTTTGTCGATGTTACGTGGTGGGGAAACATCAAGTACGCTACGAAAGGTCGATGTTGCTGATCTTGCTGAGTTAGGTCCAGAAAAAATAAAGCTTTTAATAGCATCACTCGAAGAAGAAATGCATGAAGCCGCAAAAACTTTAGATTTTGAAGAAGCTGCACGTTTGAGAGATGAAGTTAAACATATAAAGAAGGAACTAAAGGAAATGATAGGTCTTGTATAGTTCATATTATTTAAAAAGTATTATAAAAGAATAAAATATTTCGATACGAACTGGTGTACTAGTTTCCATCGACTATAATAGAAATATGGCTTCCTCTATATCGGTACGTGGTGCACGTGAACACAATTTAAAAAATGTAGATATTGATATTCCACGAGATTCATTAACGGTATTAACAGGGCTATCTGGCTCAGGTAAATCTTCATTGGCTTTTGATACTATTTACGCTGAAGGACAACGACGTTATGTTGAATCTTTAAGTGCTTATGCACGCCAGTTTTTAGGGCAAATGGAGAAACCTGATGTCGACCTTATAGAGGGCTTATCACCTGCAATCTCCATCGATCAAAAATCAGCTTCTCGAAATCCACGTTCAACAGTTGGAACTATTACTGAAGTATATGATTACTTAAGATTATTATTCGCACGAATTGGCCATCCTCATTGTCCAACTTGTGGCCGTCCAATAGCTAGACAAACTCCTCAAGAAATTGTTGATCGTATAATGAAAATGGATCAGGGAACAAAATTTCAAGTATTAGCACCAGTCGTTCGTGGTCGCAAAGGACAATATGAGAATTTAATAAAACAATTAATATCTCAAGGCTTTACAAGAGCGTATATAGATTCAGAACTTTTTGAATTGAGTGAAGTCGATCCGATGGATTTAGCTCGTTATGAACAACATACAATTAAAGCTGTAATAGATAGATTAATAATAAAGCCATCGATAAAAAGGCGTTTAACAGATTCTTTAGAAACTGCATTATCGTTAGCTGAAGGTATTGTTGAAATTGAAATTATTCCTAATGGTGAAAAAGATGAACAGACTCTTGAAGAGAACTCTAACATTCTTACTTTCTCAGAGCATCTTGCATGCAACCATTGTGGAACTTCATATGATGAATTAGCACCTAGAAATTTTTCGTTTAATTCTCCTTACGGTGCATGTACAAAATGTGATGGGTTGGGGACTAGTTTTGAGGTGGATCCTGATTTAGTGATTTCGGATGAAGATTTATCAATATCGCAAGGTACAATTGCTCCATGGGGAGGCTTTAAAGGTGATTACTATCTAAAGGTTTTATCTTCTGTATGTGAAGAAAATAATATCGACATAGATATGCCTTGGAAAAGGATTCCTAAAAAATCGCAAAAAATAATACTTGAAGGCTTAGGTGGCAACAAAATTAATGTTACATTTAAAAATCGTTATGGTAGATCTAGGTCTTTTAATGCTAAATATGAAGGAATTATCCCTTGGCTAAAAAGACGACATAGCGAATCAGAAAGTGACCGTGCCCGTGAAGTCATTGAAGGCTATATGCGTGAGATAGCTTGCACTAAATGTAAAGGTGCAAGATTGAATCCTGTATCTCTGAATGTGACTATAGATAAACACAATATTTTCGATGTGGGAAATATACCTATTCAAAAATGTTACGACTTTTTTAGCTCTTTAGTATTATCTGAAAGAGAAAATACCATAGCAAGTGAAATCATTAAGGAAATAGTAGCTAGATTAAACTTTCTCAACGATGTAGGTCTTCAGTATCTATCAATTAATCGTAAAGCATCTACATTGTCTGGAGGAGAAGCTCAGCGTATACGTTTAGCATCACAAATAGGCTCAGGACTCGTCGGTGTTTTATACGTATTAGATGAACCTTCTATAGGTTTACACCAACGTGACAATGCACGTTTATTAAAAACGATGACGCGTTTACGTGATATTGGAAATACTGTACTTGTTGTTGAACACGATGAAGAAACAATCATGTCCGCTGATTACGTTGTTGATGTTGGTCCCGGAGCCGGTGAACATGGTGGAGAGATAGTTCATGCGGGCAGTGTTGCATCACTATTAAAAAATAAGAAATCTATAACAGGTCAATATTTGTCAGGTAAAAAACAAGTTGTTGAAAAAAGAGATCGTCGAAAGGGCTCTGGTTTATCAATCGATGTTTTTGGAGCTAAAGAAAACAATTTACAAAATATTGATGTATCCTTTCCTCTTTCAAGTTTTGTTACAGTTGCTGGCGTAAGTGGAAGTGGAAAATCTACCTTAGTAAATGACATTGTTTTAAAATCATTAATGAAAAAAGTGTATCGTTCCAAAGACGTACCAGGTAAACATAAAAAGATAACTGGATTTGAGCATATAGATAAAGTTATAGCAATTGACCAAAGTCCAATAGGACGTACACCTAGATCTAATCCTGCAACATATACTGGTGTCTTTGGTAAAATAAGATCATTATTTGCACAAACTGAAGAAGCGAAAGTTCGTGGTTATAAAGATGGGCGTTTCTCATTTAATGTAAAAGGTGGTAGATGTGAAGCGTGTTCAGGTGATGGAACAATAAAAATTGAAATGCATTTTTTGCCCGACGTTTATGTGCCTTGTGAAATTTGTAAAGGCGATAGATATAACCGCGATACTTTAGATGTTACCTATAGGGGAAAAAATATTGCAGACGTACTCAATATGTCTATCGAAGAAGCAAATGAGTTTTTTGCAAAGCATCCGGTTATCAAAAGACATTTACAAACTCTTGTAGATGTTGGACTTGGATATGTTCGATTAGGTCAGTCAGCACCAACATTATCTGGAGGTGAAGCACAGCGTGTAAAACTTTCTAGTGAGCTAGCAAAACGTTCAACTGGAAAAACGTTATACGTTTTAGATGAACCAACCACAGGTTTACATTTTGATGACGTTAAACGTTTATTGGCAGTTCTGCATCGATTAGTAGATGGTGGTAATTCTGTATTAGTAATTGAACATAATTTAGATGTTGTCTATAGTTCAGACTGGGTAATAGAGCTAGGACCTGAGGGTGGAGATGGTGGTGGAATGCTAATAGGAACGGGTACACCAGAACAAATAGCTAAGCTGAAAAGCTCTCATACAGGGATGTTCTTGAAAGAATTAATAAAGTCAAGATCGAAGTAAACTATCGTATAGAATGATGTTATGACTACACTTACACCACCAGATTGGTATCCAGATCCTTCTAGAAGACATGAACATCGTTATTGGGATGGAGTTCAATGGACTGATAATGTGTCGACGAATGGTACACCAGCAATAGATGATCATGGTGCCCTTATGTCAAATAGAGGCGAAGTGCAAGAATCAAGTACCTTTATAGATGGTGAAGTAATGTTTAAATCGCCATCAGAGGAATCAGTTAAGAACCAGGTTACCAGAGCAATTGTTGGTGAAGAATCTATACCAGAGGCCTTAGAGCAACTACCTGAATATACTGAGACACCTACTCATGCTTCAACAGTTAAATCTATATTTACTGAAAATATTTTAGTAGTTAATCAAAAAGCTAAATTGATTGAACTTACAAATGAATTTCGTATCTATGATGCTGATGGTATACAAATAGGTGCTGTTCGAGAAGTGGGACAATCTGCGGCCAAAAAGGTAGCACGTGCTCTTACAAATTTAGATTCCTTGATGACACATACCATGGAAATTACCAATATGAGTGGTGAAGTACTATTAAGAATTACTAAACCAAGAGCATTATTAAAACCAAAAGTTATTGTAGAGCGTGGTGATGGTACGCTGATAGGTGAATTACAAATAAAACTTAGAATTGGTAAAGCTCAAATAAAGCTGCTTATTGGAACTGAACAAGTAGGTATGATCTTTGCTGAAAATTTCCGTGCATGGAATTTTAAAATAGTTACTGGGCAAGATCATCAAGTTGCTTCAATAACTAAAACTTGGGAAGGACTAGCAAAAGCTATGTTTACCAATGCCGATAATTATGTTGTACAAATACATGAGAAACTAGAGGACCCTATTCATTCTCTAGTCTTAGCGTCATCATTGGCAGTAGATTTAATTTTAAAACAGAATAAATAATATATTCAATATTTATTTATATATTTATTTATTTATTCGTTATATCTAACATTCTTTGAAGTGAAATTCTTGAGTATTCGCGTGTTCGTTCGTCCACTCGAATTTCATTCACTGGTGTAGCATTAACAATATTCTCAATAGTCCACGCTAAATGAGGTCTATCTATACGAAACATTGTTGAACAAGGACAATAAAGTGGATCTAAAGATACAATAGTTTTATCTGTATTTTCCTTTGCCAATCTATTTACCAAGTGGATTTCAGTACCGATTCCTATTATTGAACCGGGTTCAGAATTTTCAACATATTGAATGATTTTTTCAGTCGAACCCGATAGATCTGAGACGCCTACAGTCTCATATGGACATTCTGGATGGACAATAACTTTTCCAGATGGGTATTCGTTTCTAAATTTATTAATTTGATCCACACTAAATCTTTTGTGAGTTGTACAGTGACCTTTCCATAACCAAAATGTTGATGATTCAACTTCTTTTTTATTAAGGGCGAAAGACATGCGAGGATCGTACAACATAGTATCTTCTAATGAGTATCCCATTGCTAATGCAGTGTTTCTTCCTAAATGTTGGTCTGGAATAAATAAAATATGTTTGCCTTTTTCAAGCGCCCATTCTAAAATCTTTATTGCATTGCTAGAAGTGCAAACTGCGCCTCCGTGTTCACCTACAAAAGATTTTATAGCTGCAGAAGAATTCATATATGTTATAGGAATTATGTCATCTTCATTTACAATTTTACTTAATTTATCCCAAGCTTGAATTACTGATTGTTCATCAGCCATATCTGCCATAGAACATCCTGCATTTATATCAGGCAAATAAACATGTTGATCAATCTCGGTTAATACATCAGCAGATTCAGCCATAAAATGAACGCCACAAAAAATTATATTTTTAGTATGTGCATTCTCAGCCGCATATGCAGCTAATTTAAATGAATCACCACGTATGTCTGCATATTCAATAACTTCATCTCTTTGATAATGATGACCAAGTATCAACAGGTTAGAACCTAAGGTTTTTTTAGCTTTTTCAATCATAGACCCCAATTCATCGAATGTAGCATTCAGATATCGTTCGGGTAAAGGCGCTTGTATTCTTAATTCAGCAGTATTACTAACAGTCATATAAACTATTCTAGGTAAAACAATACTTATGGATGCAATAGACTCAAAAGAAATTCCAACATCACCTGGTTGCTACCAGTTTTTTTCGAATGATAATGAAATATTATACGTTGGTAAAGCTAAAAATTTAAGAAATCGTGTTTCCTCTTATTTTAAGGATGGACCAAAATCTAATCCTCGAATTAATCAAATGGTAGAAATCGCCAATAGAGTTGAATGGATCAGTGTAGAAAATGAAACTCAAGCCTTACTTTTAGAGTATTCCTATATACAACAACATAAACCTAGATATAATGTGAGACTTAAAGATGATAAAAGTTATCCCTGGTTAGCGATTACATTAAACGAAAAATGGCCTAAAGCATTTATGTATAGAGGTAAACAACGTAAAGGCGTAAAATATTTTGGTCCATATACTTCTGTATATGCAATAAGGGAGATTCTAGATACTTTAATAAATATTTTTCCTGTGAGAACTTGTAACACTGCGAAATTTAATGATTATAAACGAAGAGGTAGGGGTTGTTTATTATACGATATTGGAAAATGTTCTGCTCCATGTGTTGATACAATTACTAAAGAACAATATGATCTATATATTGACGGTTTAATCAAATTCCTTAATGGGGAAACTAATGATGTAAAACAATCAATGATCGATGAAATGAATCAATCCGTTGAAAAGCAATTATATGAAAAAGCCGCAACATTACGTGATCGTATCTCCATGTTGGACACTATCGTAGAAAGACAACAAATTTACGGCGCACAAAGAGATAATTTCGATGTCGTTGCATATGCTAGTGATGGAATTGAAATATGTGTTGAAGTGCTTAGAATCAGAAGTGGCAGAGTAATGGGTAACAGGAAATTCATTCTAGAACCTGGCGAAGTATTAGCCGATGACCCTCTAATTGAACAAGTCCTACTTAGACTCTACGAAAATCAATTACCTGAAGTATTACCAAATAAAATACTTTTACAAGAACTACCAAAATCAAAAGAATCATATGAGAAACTATTATCGAATTTGCGTAATGATAATGTGAAATTAGTAGAACCAATAAAAGGTTCAAAAAAGAATCTATTAAATATTGCTATAGAAAATGCGCAGCATGCTTTAGATTCTAGGATTAAAACCCGAATTAATGATATTGAACAACGAACAAATGCGCTAAATGAACTACGCACACAACTCAACTTAGATAGAGTGCCAATGCGTATTGAATGTTTTGATATTTCCCATATTCAAGGAACTAACACTGTAGCGTCAATGGTTGTCTTAGACGATGGTCTACCCAAGAAAAATGATTATCGTCATTTTGTAATAAATCATGATCAGGGTAATAATGATTTCCTGTCAATGGAAGAAGCGATTACTAGAAGATTTAAAAATTATGATTCAGATGATGTTTCGTTTTCAATTCTTCCAGATCTTTTAGTTATTGATGGTGGTAAAGGTCAATTGAGCTCAACAATGAGAGCACTAAAGTCATTAAATTTATCTAATAGATTTGATGTTGTGTCACTTGCGAAAAAAGAAGAAGAAGTTTTTATAAAAGGGCAATCAGAATCTGTAATGATACCTAGAAATTCATTGGCACTAATGTTACTACGGCTTATCAGAGATGAATCTCATAGATTCGCAATAACTCATCATCGCGCTAAAAGGTCAAAGTCGATGACTCTTAGCGTTCTTGATGACGTGAGAGGATTGGGTGAATCTAGAAGAAAGCAGTTATTTCACTCATTCGGTTCTATCAAGAAACTCAGGGAACAGTCAAAAGAAACACTTATGTCTATACCGTATCTACCCGAAAAGGTAGCGTTAGAGTTATATGATAAGTTACATGAAGAATTGTAGGGATTAAATTGTCAAACATAATATTGCTTTCTGGGCTTTCTGGTGCCGGTATTACAACAGCTGCTGATGTATTTGAAGATCTTGGCTATAGAGTAATGGAGCATTTGCCTATTTCAATTGTTAAAGATGTAATTGAACAGCTAGATCAGACCAATGAATCTAATAATAGAATAGTTATTTCTACAGAGTTAAGAACTGATCAAGACATATCTGAACTATTTAATTTGAGAGATTCTTTAAGAAATAAATTTGAATTCGAGACCGATTCGGCAGATGTTTTATTTATTGATGCTGCTGATGAAACTATTATTAGACGTTTTGACCAGACAAGAAGACCGCATCCATATATTTCTGCTGGGGTTCTAACTAAAGGTATAGAACAAGAACGTGAATTTTTAAATGCTGTTCTAGAAGGTTGCGACGTACACATTGACACAACATCAACCAACCCAACTCAGTTAGCAGCTAAGTTACAATTATATTTTGGAGAGAAAACAAATAAAACTACAATTATAATTAATTCATTTGGGTTTAAATTTGGTGCACCTAGAGATTCAAATTTTGTATTTGATGTTAGGTTCTTACCCAATCCACATTGGGAACCAAGTTTGAAAGAATTTAATGGCTTAAATGAAATGATACAAGAATACGTCTGTGATTTTAAAGATTTTGATAAATATTTAAATACAACTTATGAATCACTAAAAATTGCAATAGATGAATTTATAGTTTTGCAAAAGGGATACGTATCAATATATTTTGGTTGTACTGGCGGCAAGCATCGAAGCGTAACTATTGCAGAATTGTTAACTAAATTATTTTCAAAAGAGGGCTATAGAGTTATCACTATACATAGAGAATTAGATGAAAATTCTGAACAAGGAAGATAATGTCAAAAAAAATTGTTGCAATTGGCGGTGGTCACGGTCTATCTATGTTACTTCGAACTTTGGACAAATACGATCTTGATTTAACTGCAATCGTTAATGTTGTAGATGATGGAGGCAGTTCTGGACGGATTAGAAAAGATATAGAGATAACACCGCCTGGAGACTTAAGGCTTTGTGCGTTGGCTTTATCGTCGCCTTCAGTACTTTATGGTTCTAGCTTACAAGATTTATTTGCATTTAGATTTGATGAAGGAGAGCTCGATGGACACAGTTTGGGTAACTTGATCCTTGTAGCTTTAACACGTCAACTTGGAAGTTTTGAAAAAGCCGTTGAAAAAGCTAGTGAATTATTAAATGTAAGAGGAAAAGTATTGCCAGCTTCAATTAGCGAAGTTATCTTATGCGCAAACTCTAAGTCTGGGTTAATACGTGGACAAGTTAACGTTGAAAATACACCAGACATTAATAATGTTTTTTTAGATCCAAAAGATGTATTGCCATTAGATGGTGTTGTCGATGCAATTCTAGATGCGAATCATATAATCTATGCTCCTGGATCACTATATTCGTCTGTTTTACCTTCCTTATTGATTAAAGATATCCAGATAGCATTAAATAAAACCATCGCAAAAATTCTTATGATTATGAACCTCGGTACTAAAGGTCCAGATACCGAAGGCATGGATGGTGATGACCATTTAGATGCGTTAATAAATCATGGTGTAAGAGTAGATAGTGTATTGTGCGACAAAAACTCGTTTTTCATATCAAAAAATCGCAAAGGTATTAAAGTTGCAACTGAAAATATTCGTTTAAATGGTGAAGTTCATGATGAACAACTCTTAGGAGCCTATTTGTCTAAAGTTTTTGATATATAGTTCATTCACAGCCAAAGTAATAATGTTTACTTCATTCAGGATGACAGACAAAGATTCGCTAGAATCCAATTATTATATAATTTATGAAAGGTACAATATGTCGCTCAAAATAGGAATTAATGGATTTGGAAGAATTGGTCGCAGTTTTACAAGAGCAATATTAGCCAGAGGTCTAATGGATGACATAACCATTGTTGCAATTAATGACCCATTTGGTGACAGCGAATCAATGGCATTCTTATTAAAGCACGATAGTGTTGGTGGCACACTGCCACACCATATAACTGCAACTTCTAAAGGTATTGATATAGATGGTTTCAGCGTTACGAAATTTGAAGAAAAGGATCCTTCAAAAATTGATTGGAAAAGTGCTGGTGTAGATATTGTTATTGAATCTACAGGTCTGTTCACATCAAGAGAAGCAGCTGCTGCACATTTAGTCGGTGGTGCTAAAAAGGTTATTATTTCTGCGCCTAGTGGTGATGCTGATGCAACTATATGTATTGGTGTAAACCATGAAGTATATTCGCGAGCTGATATGGATGTTATTTCTAATGCTTCTTGTACTACCAACTGTTTAGCGCCAATGGCAAAAGTTTTAGACGATGCATTTAGTATTACTTCAGGTTTTATGACTACAGTTCATGCATATACTTCTGATCAACAACTTCAAGATATGGCTACTGCATCTCGTTCAGGTAAAGCTGATTTACGACGCATGCGCGCAGCTGCTCTATCAATCATTCCAAGTTCGACTGGTGCTGCAAAAGCTATTGGTGTTGTTTTACCTAATCTTGAAGGAAAGCTAGCTGGTATGGCTTTACGTGTTCCTACTCCAGTAGGTTCTATTACTGATTTAACTGTTCAGGTATCAAAAGAAGTAACTGTTGAACAAGTTAATGCTGCTTTTGAAAAAGCTTCGAACGATAAAAAGTTCCGCGGCGTTCTAGAATATTCAAATGAAGATCTAGTATCTAGTGATATTGTTGGAAATCCTTCCTCATGTATTTTTTCTAGTGTAGACACTATGGTTCAGGGTAATACAGTCAAAATTCTTGGATGGTATGACAACGAATGGGGTTATTCAAATCGACTTCTTGATCTTGCATTGTTTCTTGAAGAATGCGGAGTTTAAAGATAAGTGTTACTAGTAATGCAAAAACATTGCTACAAAAATATTGAAATAACACAAGCTTTAGTAAAATCGAGGAAACACATAAATGGATAAACTACCTTTAATTTCCGATTTGAATATGAAGCCTGGTGATAAGGTTTTTATTCGTATCGATTGTAATGTTCCGCTTAGCGAAAATGGCCAAATAGAAGACGACTTTCGTTTATCTTCAGTTTTGCCAACATTGGAATATATAAGTGATGCAGGTGCGATAGCAATTATTGCTGGAGCTATTGGTAGACCAAAAGGTAAATATGATTCTGCTTTAGTTACCAAACCTATTGCAGAATATTTCAATAATAAATTATCAGGAAGTTATAAATATCTATCTGATAACCCATCGACAATAGAACCAAATAGTATTGACACTATTGCAGGGCCTGGAGATGGTGTGATTTTAGAAAATCTCCGGTTTTATGTTGGTGAAGAAAGTAACGACGAAATATTTGCTAAAGAATTATCTGGATTGGCTAAATATTATGTAAATGATGCGTTTGGGCAAAGCCATCGTAAACAAGCATCTATTTGTGCAATAACAAACTATTTACCTTCGTATGCCGGTCTTTGTCTCATAAAAGAAATAGATGCTCTGGAAAATGTTTTATCGAACGGTAAAGATCCAGTGGTCGCAATTATTGGTGGTGCGAAGGTTTCTGACAAAATGAAAGTTATTGAAAAATTGCTAGACCGTTGTGATCAGATACTCATTGGCGGTGCCATGGCATTTACTTTTCTTAAATCACAAGGTAAAGAAATAGGGAAGTCTCTTTGTGAAGATAATTATTTAGATGTTGCAAAGAAATGGTTAGATACAACAAAAATAATCATTCCTACAGATTTTGTTCTGGCAGATAGTATCGATTCGACCGAAACGTCAATATCATCAAATATCGAAGCTTCACAAGCAGGTTTTGATATTGGGCCAGAAACCATTGAAACATTTGGCAAAATCATTGATAGCTCAAATACTATTTTATGGAATGGACCAATGGGAGTTTTCGAAAAAGAACAATTTGCAACAGGAACACAGTCAATAGGCGAATTAGTTGCAAATGCAAAAGCTTATAGCGTCGTCGGAGGCGGAGATTCTGTCTCAGCAATTAGACAAATGAAATTAGAAAGTACGATTGACCATGTTTCTACTGGTGGAGGAGCAACACTTGAATATATAGAACAAGGAACTTTAGTTGGCATTAAGGCTCTACAAGATTCGATAATTCATAGATCTCAAAAATAAGTCAATCAAAAAATAGAAAAATAAAGGAAATTATGCGAACACCAATAATTGTTGCAAACTGGAAAATGAACCTAAATCATTTAGAAGCTATAGCGCTTACACAAAAACTTTCCTATCAAATTGATAAATATTTATTAGAAAATGCAGAGGTAGTGCTCTGTCCTCCTTTCACAGATTTACGAAGTGTCCAAACAACTATTGACTCAGATAAGATGGAATTCAAACTTGGTGCGCAAAATGTCCATCAATCTGAAAAAGGTGCTTTCACTGGAGAGATTTCAGCACCAATGCTTGCTAAGTTCGGTACTAGTTATGTAATAGCCGGTCATAGTGAGAGACGCCAATATTTTAATGAGACAAATGACATAATAGCTGAAAAAGTAAAATCTGTTTTAAAATTTGCTATGACACCAATTCTATGTGTTGGTGAAACAAAAGAACAGAGAGAGAATGACCAATCATTTGATATTGTAGAAGAACAAATTTCTATAGGTTTAAGTAAAATATCAAAATCAGAGATAGAAAATGTGATCATCGCATATGAACCGGTTTGGGCTATTGGAGCTGGAACACCAGCAACGATTGTACAGGCCAATGAGATGATTTCCAAAATCCGATCTGTAATATTTGCTATGCATAAGGGTTCTAGCGATGCCACAAGAGTTATATATGGGGCAAGTGTGGATCCATTAAATGCAAGAAATTTTATGGATCAAGAAGGTATAGACGGTTTGTTGGTTGGCGGTGCAAGTTTAAATGCGGATGATTTTTCACGTTTAGTTATATCGGCGATTAAAAATTAAAAATTAATTGTCCATTTAGGACAAATTACAGCTAAATGCTATGGCAACTATTCTGAACCGACTAGTCTATTGATATGGGCATACTTACAACTTCACTTATAGCTATACATGTTAGTGCAACATTACTATTAATATTTTTAATATTACTTCACTCTGGAAAAGGTGGCGGTTTATCAGATCTTTTTGGTGGTGGTGCTGGATCAGGCGCAATGGCGGGTGCAACTATAGTTGAAAAAAACTTGGACAGATTAACAATTGCTGCATCTACAGTGTTTATTTTTACTACTATTATTTTATCTATACAACTTAAATAAAAAATCTCAACAGAGAAGAAAGTAAAAGGGGGTAATGGTGAATAAACCATTAAATAAATACAAAATGCTTTTTGCATTTATATTGATTGTAGCCATGCTTGTCGGAGCTTGTAGCTCTTCAAGTAAGTCAGCAACAAATAACGATAAAGCGGAATCGAAGGACCTTGCTAAAAAGGGTGGAACAATAACAATTGGCGCTGAACAAGAACCAGATTGTTTGGACTTCGTGGGTTCATGCTCTGGAGCATCGTGGGGTTTCTGGACTGTAGCAGTTAATACACTTCCTCGTGCTTTCTCTGCGGAACGTGTTGGAGATAAAGATCAATGGGAAATTAAAAGAACAGATCTTTTAGCTTCAGAACCAAAACTGGAAACTGATCCTATACAAAAAATCACTTATCAAATTAACCCTAAAGCAGTATGGTCTGACGGTGTAGATATCACTGGTCAAGACTTCGTTTACACTTGGGACCAAATTGCTAATGGTGAAGATGTATACGATAAATCAGGATACCAAGATGTAAAAAGCGTAACTGTTGATAAAAACGATAATCATAAAGTTATTGTATCAATGGCAAAAGTATACGCTGGTTGGAAAGACTTATTTGGTGGTAATTATGGAGTTTTGCCTTCACATATTCTTGAAGGCAAAGACCGTGCAGCTGAGATGGCTGATGGTTATACTTTTTCTGGTGGACCTTTTAAATTGGAAAAATGGAATAAGACAGAAAATATAACACTTGTTCCTAATGATAAATATTGGGGTGACAAGCCAATTGTTGATAAAGTTATATTTAAATTTGTTTCAGATACTGTTACACAATTTAAATCATTTAATAATGGTGAAGTAAGTGCAATATATCCTCAACCACAAATAGATGTTATTGATTCAATCAATAAGGGTCTAAAAGATGCAAATCAGATTGTGAATAAAACAACAGGCTCAACAGAAGCTATATGGATTAATAACGATCGTGCTCCTTTCGACTCTAAAGCTGTACGTCAAGCATTTGGATATTCAATTGACCGTGATGCAACAGTGAATGCATTATTTGGAGAAATTGGCGTGACCAAAGCTGTAAATAGCTTCGTCCCTCCAGTATTAAATGAATATGCAGATAAAGAAGGATTCTCTGTTTACAAACTTGATCTTAAAAAAGCAGATAAATTGTTAACAGGTGAAGGTTGGGAAAAGAATTCTGATGGAATTTATGCAAAAGATGGTAAATTATTAGAATTTACTATCAATTCTACAGAAGGTAACGAACGTCGAAAGTTAATGATGGAAAATATCCAAAGTCAACTTAAAGATGCTGGTTGGAAAGTAGCAATTGCACCTTTGACTGCAGCGGATCTATTTGGTTCAGCAGCTCCAGAAGGAAACTTCCAGGTTGCACTGTATGCTCAGGTTCTTACTACTTTGAACCCTACAAACTGTAACTTATTTTGTTTGGCTCAAATTCCTGGTCCTGAGAATGATGATTCAGGTCAAAACTGGACTAGAACACGTGATGTAAAAGCAGATGGATTCCTTCAAACAGTAGATAAGGAACTTGATGTTGCAAAACGTATTGAGGCTAGTCAAAAAGCAGAGAAGGCATTAGCAGATGATGCAACATCATTCCCATTAGACCCACTCCCAAATATTCTTTTATGGAAAAAGAGTATTGTTGGTCAAATCGATGAAAATCCAATTCAAGGACCATTCTGGAATTTGAATCAATGGGGTATCAGAAAATAAAAATTTATTAAACTAATTTTTAGTGGGGATGCCTAGTGCATCCCCACTTTTTTATGTAAATGAAACTAACCTAATAGTTTAATGGTAGCTACAAAATTCTTATTAAAGAGAGCTTTAATTTCATTATTATTGCTAGTGATTGCTTCGTTTGTTGTGTTCGCTGGAATCAGAGCATCTGTTGACCCTACAGCTAGATTACGAACTTCAAAAGATCAAAATGCTGTTCCTAGAGAAAAAATAAGACTTCATTTAAATGAGAATATTTTTAAACAATACGGTAGATGGGTAGGTGAATTAAAAAGCTTTAATTTAGGTAAAGGCGATATAGATCGTGAATTAGTGACTACAAAATTATCTCGTGGTATAAAAAATACTTTTGAATTAGTGATTTGGGGAATGATTGTTGCTGGTTTACTTGGAATTGCTTTTGGTGTGATTGCAGCTATAAATAGAAATAATTTTTGGGACTTCACATTCTCTGGATTTTCATTCTTAGGAGCGGCATTACCAACATTCTTTTTTGGATATGTTCTTATAGATATTTTTACTACATATTTACCCGATCTATTTACAAATCATCTTCCGCATTTTTTATCATCTATTTCGAATATATTTGGTTCGCCTGGTAATGCAAGATTTAAGATTGATTCAAATATTGGTGGACATTTTGGTAGAGCTTCAGATGGTTCTTTTACTCTAGATAGTTTCATCACATATATAAGGAATTTAACCATGCCTGTTATGGTTTTAGCAATACAGCTTATATCTACGTGGTCTAGGTATCAACGCTCATCTATGATTGAGGCTTTACAAAGTGATTACAATAGAACAGCCCTAGCCAAAGGAATGAGCAAAAAAAGAGTCTATATGAAGCATGCATTTAGAAATGCTCAGTTGCCAATGATAACTATAATAGCCTTAGATCTAGGTGCATTAATGGGTGGTTTGATCGTTACGGAATTCATTTTTTCACTCAAAGGTATGGGGTTCGTATTTATAAATGCCTTGAGTGCAGGTGATGCTACAACTCTAACTGGGTGGACAATGCTCGTGGCACTTTTCGTAGTAAGTGCTAATTTCTTTGCAGATTTGTTATATACAGTTATCGATCCGAGGATACGAACATGAGCGAATTAACTAAAATTGAAGAATTGAAGATGATCGATGAAGTTATCCCTCAGAAACGTTATCGTGCATTAAAAAGATTTTCTAAAAATAAACCAGCTTTAATTTCTTTAATATTCATGATTTTTTGTATTGCATTATGTGCTTTCCCATCTCTAATATCTGGTTACGAACAGAATAGTCAATTACTTAGCGATGCTAGACAATTACCTTCGGGTTCTCATTGGTTGGGTACAGATATTCTTGGTAGGGACATGTTTACGGAACTGCTATATGCAATGCAAATAACTTTGCGAATAGCTGTTGGTGTTGCTATTGTCTCTACGGTAATAGGAACTTTAATTGGCTCGATTGCAGCATATGCAGGAGGTTGGATTGATTCACTATTAATGAGATCGACTGACTTATTTTTAATGGTGCCTCAAGTTGTTGTATTAGCTATTGGTTTAAATAGATTTGGGACATCTGGTGACATCCCTTTAATACTCATTGTATCTTTAACAATGTGGATGTATATTGCGCGTCTAGTTAGATCACAAGTATTGAGTATTAGAGAACGTGAATATGTTGATGCTGCAAAAATAAGTGGTCGTGGTTTCTTTTATATAACATTTATACATCTGATTAGAAATTCCGTTTCAATAATTGCAATAAGTACTGCTATCACAATTTCAACTTCTATCATTCTTGAATCTACTGTGTCTTTCTTGGGTTTTGGTGTTAAACCTCCTAGAACATCTCTTGGTCTAATGCTTAATGCGGCAAGAGGCAATACAACTGGTGATCGAGCCTATTTATTTTATGCACCTGGTATGGCTATTTTTCTCATAGTATTAGCAGTTAACTTTATTAGTGATGGCTTACGTGATGCTTTAGATCCAGGATCGGAAAAATCATGAGCGATAATAATGAAATTATCTTAGAAGTTAAAAATTTAAATATTTCTTTTGGCAAACCAAAAGAAAGAACATATGTAGTACAAGATTTGTCATTTGATCTTTACAAGGGTGAGACTTTAGGAATTGTTGGCGAATCAGGTTGTGGAAAATCTACATCAGTTTTAGCTTTAATGGGCTTGCTAGATAAAACGGCTGAAATTACAGGCACATTTTCTCTATGTGGAACCAACTATGATTTGTCAAAAATTAAATATGCTCAGTGGCGAAAAATACGTGGATCCCAACTAGCAATGGTTTTTCAAGATTCATTAGCATCTTTAAATCCTCTTAAACGTATAGGCGAGCAAGTAGCTGAAGCTATTTATGTAAAAAAGTCAATGAGCAAAAAAGATGCTCGTAAAGAAGCAAAAGTACTTTTAGATCTTGTTGAGATCCCAAATGTTGATCTTAGATTCCGTCAATATCCTCACGAATGTTCTGGTGGTATGCGTCAACGTGTGATGATAGCCATGGCATTAGCCAATAAACCAAATGTCTTAATTTGTGACGAACCAACCACAGCATTAGATGTAACCGTACAAGCACAGATTTTACACACAATTAAACGACTGCAAAACGAATTAGAAATGTCAGTCATATTAGTAACTCATGACTTAGGTGTTATCGGGAATATGGCAAATAGAACTCAAGTTATGTATGGTGGGAAAATTATAGAATCAGCCCCTACTATTGAAATAATTCAAAACGCCCAACATCACTATACAAATGCATTAATAAAAGCAATGCCAGATATGGTTGATGCAAAAGATGAGTTATACACAATTCCAGGATCACCTCCACAGTTAGACCATATATTCGAGAAATGTCCTTTTGGGCCTCGTTGTGAAGCTCATAGCGAAGAATGTGATTTACGAATGCCACCGCTCAAAAATATAAGCGACAATCCTAACAAACCAAGAATGGTTCATAAATTAGCATGTGTCAATCCTGTAAAGCAATTAGCAAAGGTTAATAATGGTTAATTTGCATATTGATGGAACGACACCAGAAGTACTACTAAGAGTTGACGATTTATACAAAAATTTCTATACCAGATCACACGGTAAAAAAATAACGACATATGCACTAAGGGGAGTAACCTTTTCCTTACATAAAGGAGAAGCTGTAGCAATTGTTGGAGAGTCTGGTTGCGGCAAAACGACATTAGCAAGAATAATTGCAGGTTTAGATGAACCCACTCGAGGTGCATTGACTTATGAATCAAAAAAATTAACCTATGATACTAATTTACGCAAAAAGATATCGATGGTATTTCAAGATCCTTACGCTTCGCTTAATCCTCGCATGACTATTAAAGCAATAATAAAAGAGCCGATGCATTTATTAAAATCTGGATTAAAAAATGATGAAGGTGATAAAGCATATACACGTAATATGTTTAAAAAGAAGAAAAACGATCTCTGTAATGAATTGATGGACTCAGTAAAGCTACGAAGAGAATGGTTAGATAGATATCCATTTGAATTTTCTGGTGGCCAAAGACAACGTATTGGTGTCGCAAGGGCTCTTGCTACTGATCCTGATCTGTTGATACTTGATGAACCTGTTAGTGCCCTTGATGTTTCGGTACAAGCAGGAATCATCAATTTACTTAAACAACTTAGAAAAGATCGCACTTTATCGATGCTTTTTATCAGCCATGATCTCCGTGTCGTTCGTCATTTGTGCGACAGGGTGGTCGTTATGTATCTTGGCCAGATTATGGAAGAAGCAACTACTAAACAGCTTTTTTCGCATCCAAGACATCCATATACACGTGCATTAATTGGAGCTATTCCTACTAATAATTTTGATTTAGTTGATTCGGTAATGTCAAAAGATGAATTGACGTCGGATTTACCAAAGATGCACCTAATTGAAGGTGAATTGCCTAGCCCAACCAATCCACCAGAGGGATGTCCTTTTAAAACAAGGTGTGATAAAGCAACAGATAAATGCAATGTCAAACCGCCTCTAGCAAAAATGAATGATGGTAGATTAATTTCTTGCCATTTCCCAGAATGAACCTCTATTCGCATAAAAAATGGTTTATATTTGTATTGATTTGACGATAATTTAAACAATGAAAGCTTTAAGTAAATGAGATTTATATTTAATAAAATGGTATTGCTAATTATCACGATTAGTTTATTCTTTGGTGGTTGGATGCTATTAAAAGAAGAAAGTGTTAATGAAAGTAATTTACCTAAACCTGATGTTGTAACTGTTTGGTCTATGAGTTCAATTGTAAGAGACCCTAATCTTGCATTAAATGAATCTCAAAATTTTCAAGTTTCATTGTTGTATGAACCACTTTTCCTTTTGGATGCAAAAAATAAACTAATACCTAATATTGCAAAATCTTATAATATTTCAAAAAATGGTACTAAAATTTCAATCACACTTGATGAAACAAGAACTTTCACCGATGGTTCAAAAATAACTCCAAATGATATTAAACGAACCATTTCAAGATTAAATATTTTAGATTCAAAATACTCTAAATTTACAAGAAATATTAAAGGTAGTGGGGAAGCTAAGAGTGGTCTAGATTTCTTCGGTATAACTACATCAAAAAATAAGATAACGTTTAATCTAATTACACCTAATCCGTTTTTTCTTTATTCTTTAGCTCAACCAAATACTGGCATTATTCCTACAAGTGCATTGAATGAGAAAAATGAAATAGTATCAGATGTGGGTAGCGGTTCATATACTATTAAAATTGATGCGCAGACAACAAATGATGCAACCGTTTTTATACCACGTGATAAGTCATTACAAACGTTTAATATTCTTGTAAAAACACAAGATCAAATTAATGTTGCAGATGCTAAAAGTAATGTAGATATTGTTTTTGGGCAAGCTTCAACTGCTAGTAAGTTTACGAGAATAAACATTCCTATATTAGCTAGTGCATCTTGGAACATATATGTTAAAAATGGAGATTCACCACTGGCAGATGTGAAATTTAGAGAGGCAATATTATTAGCACTAAATACAGAATCGTACATTGACGCTTATGGCAGTAAAGCTATTAAAGCAATAAATTTTTCAGGTATTACTGTAGATTCTGTACTTTGTTCACCGAACTGTAAGGGTAACGTTGTCGAAGCAAAAAAAATGATAAAAAAACTTTTTCCTGATGGCAATATACCGAATGTTCCCATAGATATTGAAGATTCTGAATTACAAAAAGTTTTGGCGGCATCAGCTAAAAAAGAGTTAGCGGACGTTGGAATTCCAACAACTATTTCAGTTCATGAGCCAGCTGATTGGGCTAATGTCATTGCACGAGGAGAAATTTCACTATTTAGATTTGGTTGGGTCTCTGAAATTCCTGTCTCATCAGACAGCTTGGTTGACAATTTTAAAGCTAGCTCATCGGATAATCTATCTGGTGTCGTAGATACTAAACTTGAAAATGACATAGAAAATTACGAGACTTCGACTAACTTTGATAACAAGCTAAAATCTTCAAAGACCTTACAAGAACGAATTAAAGACTTGTATTTATCTAAACCTATTGCACAATACGTAGCTGGTGTTTCGGTATATAATCGAATAAATATACCGGACTTTGATTGCTATGGTCGTCTAAATATAAACAAAATCTCACTCGCAAAGACTAAAAATTAACTTCTTACAATGGCTTTACGCTAAGATCTTAACTTCTTATTAGTAAAGCTAATAAGTATGTCGAAGTGGCGGAATTGGCAGACGCGCAAGCTTAAGGTGCTTGTGCCCGCAAGGGCGTGGGGGTTCAAGTCCCCCCTTCGACACACTTATTAATGCAGGTAAGAAAAGATATTTAAATCTGGTCTTACCTGCATTTCAACCATTCTTCAACCTTTTTATGTAATCTGAGTCGATTATCACTAAAAGTTCATCGATATGTGAACTAATGAGACCAAAAACTAAACTGATAATAATCATCGAAGAAAGTTGCTTAAATGTTTTTGTTACTAAATAAAAATTTGAAGTTCATACTTGCAATTTCAGTTCTAGGCTCTGCGGTACTATTTTTCTTAGGCTCAAGAATAGAGCAGAATCAAAATCATAAAGAGAGCAATTTACAAAACATACTTGAATCAAGAAATGCATTGGTAAAAGCTTTAGGGTCAAGTTCAAACTCATGGATTATGGCAATATCGGTGATTTCGGTTGCTGTTCTTTTTGCTGCATTAATAATCAATAAAAATCGTGTCCAAGTTCTGTATGCAATTATATTGTTTTCTTGTATTGGTTTAGTTTTCGACGTTAGCAAGATTGCTCATCAAACTCTCGAAATTCATTCTTATTTACTTGATTTGACATTATTTGTCACAGGTCTACATTTTTTGGCGATATTAGTCGCTTCATATATGATCAGGAATAGTACTCGTTTAGCCATAAAAAGTTAAGTTTTACATTTAAGGACACTAATTTGAAGCACAAATACAATAAATCCACCAAATGTATTTCAATAATATTATTAATATCAGTCGCTTTCTTAGTTATGGGTTGTACGAGCCCGTCAACAAAAAAGGACCAAGATTCGCAGAAAGCAAAATTAGAAAAGCTTAGAGCTACCAAACAATATAAAGAACTAGAAATTGAAATTGGTGACAACTTCTTCTCGCCAAAGGAAGCAACAGTAGAAGAAGGAACTATTGTCATTTGGACCAATAAAGGAAATATGCTTCATGATGTGCGTTGGGATAATGCTCCAGCTAGCGACCACATTGGTGGCGACATAAAAGCTGATTTAAAAAATAAAGACTTTTCAAGTAAGACCATGGGTACTGGCGATATTAACGTTGCACTTTTTGATAAAGTTGGTAAATTTCCATATCATTGCCATTTTCATGGTTACCCAGGAAAAGGTCAGTGGGGCTCAATTACAGTGACCCAAAGAGTCACCAAGTAGCTAACAGCAATTATCGCCTTTCCAAGCTTCTCTGCCTTCTTTCAAGGCTAACAGAGCGATCAATATCGCTGCTACAGGGTCTGCCCACCACCAATTGAGCGTTGCATCTAATACAAGGCCTATTAAGAGCACTAGAGATAAATAGCTACATAACAATGTCTGTTTAGAATCCGAAACTACTGACTGACTGTTCATTGCTTTACCAGTCCGTTTTTTCAAAATAGCAATACTTGGCATAACAATTAGTGAAGCAATAGCAAGACCTATTCCAACATAGGAAGTTTCCGATTTTGATTGATTTAATAGACCAAGTACTGAAGTAATCGAGACATAGAATGCAAGAACAAAAAAGCTAATCGCTATTAATTTAAGTGCTCTTTGTTCTCGATCATGGGTAAGTTCTCCACGAAGTTGCCATACAATAACAAATGCTGAAAGTACCTCAACCGCTGAATCGAGCCCAAAGCCCACCAACGCTTTTGAAGAAGCTGCTAAACCTGACCCAACAGCCACGATACATTCAATTACATTCCATGCAATTGTTGCATAGGCGAGCAATAATGCCTTCTTCTTGAATGAATCGTTAGGCTTATAAGTAGGTATTTGCAAGTTCATTTTTATTTGTCAGATACAGAGAAAGTGCCTATGTCATCCACACATGGTTCACATTCAAGGTCTAAAGTTGCATGAGATACCGAGAATTTATCAGATAGCAATTTTTTTACTTTGCTACCAACAACTTGAGCCTCTTCAAGAGTAGGGTGACCATTTAAAACGACATGAGCCGATAATGCGTGAAACTCTGATGAGAGACTCCATATATGGAGATCGTGCATCGCTTCGATTTCTTCCATATCTTCTACAGACGATATGAGCAGATCAATATCCAGGTTTTTCGGAGCAGACTCTAATAGAACGTTATTAGCCTCTTTTAATAATTTAAATGCTTGATAGGCAATCAAAGCACCAATCACCAATGAAATCGCAGGATCAAGCCAATACCAGCTATCAGTTAGCATTATCACCAAACCAGCAATGACAACTCCCAGCGATGCAGCTCCATCACCAAGTAGATGAAGTGTAGCTGAACGAATATTCATATCCTCAGAATGTTTCGATGATGAAGTATGATCATGTCCAGCGTGCCCTTCTCTAAGAGCAATCGCGCAACCAAAATTTATTAATGCGCCAAGCGCAGCAACAATAACTACGAGCCCTCCGTTTACTACTTCTGGTTCAAAGAATCTACGAATAGCTTCGTATGTGATAAAGCCGGTTACCAGAAGGATGGTTGCTGCATTTGCTTGTGCAGCAAGAACTCCTGCACGATGAAAACCATATGAACGAGATTTAGTTGCTTGACGACGAAGTAATCGCACGGCAATGAGTGATAATGCTATAGCTCCTACGTCGGTCAAATTATGACCTGCATCAGCAATCAGACCAATAGAGTGAGCAATAAATCCGAAGACTGCTTGTAAAATAACAATTACTAAGTTAAGTGCGAGTGATATACCTAACTTCTTTTCTCTCTTTTTATTTAGCTCAGAGTTATCGTTCAAGCCTAAATGAGATGTCTCTTCGTGATCGTATGAGTGATTATGTTCCATATATCAAATCTAGTTTATGCGTACGATAATTAGTATATTGGAAAAGCCTTACTATCGGAACGTAAATGTACTATCACCTTTAATACTTTGGGACTTTGAAACCTTAATATCAAGTGATAATTTCCATTTGCCTGGTGCTGGTATTAAAGTACCATACCCTGAAAAATGGTTAAGGCCTTCAAAACGCATCAACATTTTAATAGATTTAGATTTGCCATCGTCATTAGTCCATATAGCTGTAATAGAAGACTTTTGTAAATTAGTATCTTGAATTGCTTTTGGCGTTCCATTTTTCTCATACACGTACACATGAACAATTATCGGCCCAGCTTTTGGTGGCTCAACACTAATTTCTATGTTCAAACTTTGCGCAGATAGTTTTTGAACTACAGGAGCACTGTAAGCAGTTCTACCAGGAATTGCATTCACCGCAACGGTACTGAGCACTAGTGCAATGAGGAGCAAAACTGATTCTACAATTAAGAGAGAAACAATTTTCGTAGATTTAGAATTTTTTAAATTATCAGCGTCGACAATATTAAGTGCGCGTCTTCTTGTATATATTGCAATACAAATTACTCCTAGGAAAATCATGACCTTTGCATTTATCAATTGACCAAACCACGTAGAGGTACTCACTGAGTACGACCCTATTTGTCTCCACCAAGCAAATGCACCTGTAACAAGAATTGTTGTTGCACAAATCGGTGCTAACTTACTAAATTTTTTCAATATCGAAACTTGTTCTGTATTGTTTTTTATTAGAAATGGTAAGAGTAGGAGACAACCCAACCAAACACTTCCAGCAAGAACATGTAGTACATCAAATGTAAATGCAATTGGTATAACTTTTCCGTCAGAAGCATGCCCAATTAATGCTGGGGTTATAGCAAGAGATATTCCTAATAGTAATAAGATGAATTTTTGTAAAGCCCTTTTACAATATTTCCAGGTGACATAGATACATAAACATAGAAATATTCTGATTAGATTAACTTTGCCAAATCTCGTCTCAAGTTCAGCTTGCCAAACTGAATATTCGCTTATTTTGCTTAAGGGATATTTATAAACGATTAAAGATTGAATACCTATTGAAAGCAAACTAAATAAAGATAAAAGAAGGAGTGATGCTTTAAATATTTTTTGTATATTACGTTTTAGAGGTTCTTGTACTAAGTAAATTTTAACAACAATCAATGCTATTAATAGAAAAATGAAAGCAAATACAAAGAAACGAGATATAGAAGCAATTATTTTTAGTTCTTTAAAAGTTTTTGTTTCGTTAATTATTTTTGCGATTTCTGGCTTACTCGTAAAGTCTTTTTCAGCGGGAGCATTGATAGTAAAACTAAAAGTGCCATTGATAGGATGCGAATCGCCAGAAACTACACTCCACGTTACAAGATACGTCCCTTTTTTTAATTTAGGGGGAGTAATACTAATTACATTTGAAGCTGCCTGATCGTTCACAGGTGTGACAATGCGTTCACCTTTGTCATTGTAGAGTTCAACAAGTCCTTGTGACAGTCGCGCACCTTCTGTAAAAGTTATATCTATCGTTGCCGGTGATACTTCAAGTATTGACTGATTTGCAGGGCTCGTAGAAACCAAAGCGGCATGGGCTGATGCAGGAGTAGCGGATGAAAATAAGAAAGCAATTGTACATAGAAAAATAACTAAAAAATATTTGGGTAGTTTCCTCTTTGATTTAGTTAGTTCTGTTTTAGTAGCTAAATTCATTTTTCCATGTTAGGAAAATAGTAACGTATAAATCTTATTAAGGGTGCAGCATTTAACCTAACTGCTGGTTTGCAAAAATAGCATCTGTTACTAATTCGGCTGCAGCTTCGTCTTGTTCAGCCAATACATGGCTGTATGTATCCATAGTGATTGTGATACTTGAATGACCAAGATGTTCTTTCATCACATTTGGAGATACACCTGATCTTCCTGCATTGGTTGCCCAACCATGTCGTAACGAGTGAAGGGTTGTTAACTTGACACCATAACGAGTTGATCTTCTTTGAAATTCTTTGAAAACTCTTTCTGGGTGCAACATTCGACCATCTTCATGAGTAAACACTAAATCGTATTCTTCATTCCACAATCCAGGATATTGTAAGCGAAATGCAATTTGACGTTTTTTTAATTTTTTCAGTTCAATCACTAAAACTGATGGCAAAGCAATTGTTCGGCGACTTGATTTTGTTTTCGGTGTTTGAAAAACGGCTTTATGGTCTACGCAGCCAATTGTTTGTCGTATGTTACATTTTCCTTTTATAAGATCAATATCTTTCCATTCGAGACCTAATGCTTCTCCTCTGCGTACTCCTGTGGTTGCATAGAAAAACCAGAGAGGAAAGTACTTGTCATCTGCTTGTCTACTCGTATTTAGGAAAGTGGTTAACTCATCGTTTGTCCATATACTATGCCCAGCAGATTTAATCTCGAAGTCTTTGGGAATTTCAGCATTACTTGCTGGGTTTTTCGATATAAAATCCCACTTCTCAGCATCACTTAACGCCTTGCGTAAGTATGCGTGAACACCTTTAATCGTTTTAATCGATAGACCCTCGCCACTTGTTAGATTACCATTTAATGAAAGTTCCTTATAGAGCTTATTTAAATGAGCAGTTCTTAACTCTTGAAGCTTTACTGAACCTATTTTGTTTATCACATGATTCTTTAGATGTCGGCTCATTACTGAATGAGTACCCGGTTTATATTGCGTTTGTGAGTTCTCGAGCCAATCAATAAGAAATTCTTTTAAGCTCAAAGAACTAGGTTTTGAAAATTCATTTCGCTGGATTTGGTTAAGCATTTCTATTCTGGCGGATTCAGCTTCACGCTTTGTATCGAAACCTTTGCTCCATGAGCGGTTTCGTTTATTGGTTATGGGGTCTCGCATCAGTTCGACTATCACATACCATTTAGTTCCTTTTTTTATTACTGAGCCTTTCATACAATCTCCTTATTTCTTACGCTCTCTATATCTTTTTTGGCTTGCATTACGCGCACATCGTTGTGAACAAAATTTTGTATTTGATCGATTTGATCTGACTGAACCATAACCTTCCGTTGTTGAAAAATACATCCCGCAAGATTCAAATGCACACCTCGATATTGGACGATGTTGTTGATGGTATGTGTACAATTGGTAGCAAATAATTGAATATATGCTTGAACTTACAAGCCCTCTTTGATCAAATTCGTCTTGCTCATTTCCAATTCGATCTTGAAACACGGAGAACATGCTGAATTGACTTAAACCCAAATCTAATCGCGTTTTGAGCAGTGTTCGTATATGAACCAGACCATCTTTACCTTTTGGAATGTCGTAACCAGCTTCTTTCCATGGTTTCGTTTCATCTTCCCCATTCGACAAAGCAATGATATGGCGAGACATCGCTTTTAAATCACGTAGAAATAAAAGAGCTAGAGATTCTGAATAAATTTGAACCGTTCCTATCTGATCGATTTGGTCTTTTAACTTAATGGCTTTGTGTTCAAGTTTGAATGTGATTTTATTTAGATCAATACCGTAGCTTGGGTATGACTTAAGAAACATTCCTCCGTATTGATCGGTGAACTCTTGAAATGCCTCAAAATCATCTGTTTCTATGTCTGGTATTACATGGAGCGAAAATTGAGGCTCAGCTTCGAACGTCCCAATATTAAATCTACGTTTACTTAATTTTTCGAAGTCAGTTGATTCAGGTAAGCGATATTTCTTTAATTCCTTTATAAGCAGTTCCTTCTCTTCGCGTCTCATCATCAATGCAGGAAAGAGATTGAATTGAGCAATTGTTTTCTCTTTACCATCAAATTTCCACCGCATGGTCGTTAATGATTTAGTGATCATGTCAGTGTTCTGATGATCATTGGGCCAAAGCGTTATATCTAATTGTGACATAAACTACCTCCTATCTAATGAGCCTAGATGATATGCTAACTCATAGCAAGCTATAACGCGGAAGGAATAATTATGTTAAATGATAAACAGGTATACACAGTCGACGAGGTTGCCGTAATACTCGGCGTTAGTCGAAATACTGCCTATGAAGGTATTAAGACCAATTCAATACCTCACCTCAAATTGGGTCGAAGAATAGTTGTTCCGGCAATAGCATTGAACGCTCTTCTTTCGGGTACAACCGATCAAGTTTAAGAATCTTGATTACATGGCATAACTCGTAGACATTTGTTATGAACTATAAAGAACATGCTTTGATTATTTATCCGCAAGCCGGAGAGGCGATTACAGCGATTAGGAGACCAATACGTGAACGAATTACACCACGCAGTTACGAATCTGATCTGGCAAAAGAAAAAAGATCACGAGCAACTACTACAATTCGACGATATATTAAAGCTAATTGGATGCCACTATTGGTTACGAACACATTCGAAGTAGATGTGAGTTTTGAGGAAGGTATAAAAATGTCAAACTACTGGATTCGCAAACTCCGAAAACATGTCTTCATAGATTCCTTTCCATACGTAAAAGTTCTAGAAGGCATACCTGACGACGAGCGACTCCATATACATGCAGTATTACCGCTAGCTCCTTATTATCAAATTGCAAGTACCTGGAACAAAGGTTTTGTCGATATACATCGCTTTCCAAGAACAAGTTCTGAGTTTATTTCTAAATATCTAACTAAAACATTCTCTGATAATTTAATGCAAGGTAAGAGAGGCTTCACGACTGGTATAGGTTTTAAACCAATACGACAAATTATGGAAGTTGATAATCAAGATCCAGTTTCGATACTTAAATGTGACTTAGGTTTAAACAACATTGTATGCATTCAGGATGATTATGGATTTGTGGGGGGAGGCCGTTTTGAGTTCGAACCAAGAATCAGATGAAGTAAATCCGAAACAATCCGAATTTTCGCCGTATAAACCGAACGAGTACAGACTGTATATGGTCTGGAAAGCACTTCCAATTAATGCGATAAATTGCGAGCGAATCGCTGAAGAGATGACAATAGATCAGTGCGAGGTAGAGCAACTCATTGGAATTAAAACTCAAAGTGATTTTGCTAAACGCTTCGGATTACATCAAAGTACGTTAACTGAATGGAACAATCAACCAATTCCTTCAGAATATGCACACCTTGATTGGAGAACATGGGCCAAAACTCTGACGAAGGATGTAGTATTCGCACTCTATGAAGGAATAATGGATTACGGTGATCCGGCTCGTGTTCGGTTATGGTTTCAATTTATTGATCCTGACTCTGCTAAACCTAATCAGACGAGTACAGATGAAAATGAAGGGAAGTATCTGTCAATAGCTGATCTAATGCTAGCTGCTTCAAAATATACAGATTAAATAATAAGAACAGTCAGAATTGAAGGATGGTCACAGGGTAAAAGTGGTCTAGTTTGAGGTATAATTAACACGTGTCAACCAGTAATAACCAGTCTAATGATCGGCCAAAAGAATCAACGATTAGTCTTCTGTATGGTCAAGCCTACAAATGTGCATTCCCGGGATGCGATAAGCCATTAATTAAAGTTGTAGACGATGTCCGCATCCGCAATAGTGTCGTTGCACATATTCATGCAAAAAGCCAAGGTGGTCCTCGTTGGATCGAAATGCCCCCAGAAGAAAATAGAGGGTTTGACAACCTCATACTTCTTTGTGACGAACATCATTCTGAAATCGATAACAAAGCATTAGAAAAAAAGTATCCTGCTGAGCTGCTAAGACAATGGAAAGAAAACCAGTTGAAGAATTATGTAGATGCACATTTACATTGGGAACTGACCGATCAAGAAGTAAAAGAAGTCCTTGAAGTTTCTTTTCCTTATTCAACTGAAACAACAGAACAAACTTTACTAAGTGTGACTCGTAACGTGGTTAAATTAGTTGAATCATCGATCTCAAGATTAAATAATCTCAAAGGGTTAATTGTCGAGTGGGAAGCTATGGTAGCCAAAGCCAATTATGGTTTTTCAAGTTATGATCCTGACACTGGAAAGCGTTATTACGCTGAGCCTTCTTACAATGATGCAGAAGCTCATCGAAGACTAACTGCGACTCAACTGGATGAAGTTAAAAGGGATCTTGAAGGACTTGTCACAGATTTACTGGCTGATATTGCAGCACTGAAGATTGTCCGCCAAGACCTACGACAAATATGTGAACTGCTTGAAAATTGTATACGTGCTCTCATGACAGCAATCAATGATCGGCCAAAAAAGCCGCCATTTTTTGATCCTGATGAATTTGAAATAGCTATTGAAAATATTCAAAGAAGTTATAACCTTCTCGAACGTGGTTGGTTGTTTGAGGATGCTACAGGTTTATTAGAACCTGAACTGCCTGAACCTCCTCCTGAACCTTCAGAAGAAGATAAACAGTTGAGAGAATGGTGGCAGAAACGAAATGAGAGATTAGATAAAGCTAGAAGATATGTCCGCGGTGAAAAACTTCCATACCATCGTGCAACAATTCTCGAACTTATTGAAGACGCCAAAGAATTGGTTTACTTGCCTAAGGTCGTAAGCTATCTCGGTAATGATTTCTCAGCTACATTAGGAATTGCTTCGTATGTGACTAGGAATGCAACTGATGAGGAAATTTTAGCGTTAGCTGATGAGATACAAGGTACTAAACCAGAAGTTGTTGAGGCAACATTCATATTGAGAGTATGCCGATTTATGGAAGAAAACGAACGATTGAATCTTGTTGATCAATTGCGTACCCAATATCAGGAAGTTGCCACTTCTGGCAACTGGAAGACAATGGAGTGGTGGGATGAAAACGGATTTCAAATCGATAACTTGATTCAGATTTATCAAAAAGCAACTTCGCCGGAAAAAACTAAACAATTACTTGATAGCGTACTTGCTGAAAATGAAGAACTTTACCCAATGTTACTGCGCAATTTAGCTCCTTGGGTCGAATCTCGAAGCACAACCTACGGTGGTGAAGATATTTTCAGACAAGAATATAGAACGCGTATGGAGATTCCTAATTGGTATCCAATTGAGAAAGTTATCGAAATTGCTCACGAAAAATATCCTGATATTGAGCCACAGACTAGACCGTCATCGGATAAATATGAAGACAAGATTAGTGAACTGACATCTCAAATACTTGCAGCATCTGAGATGATTTATGATGATGAGGTCGACTAATGTCACCGATTAAGAACTCTCCAAATATGATTGATATTAAGAAGTTATATGACTCAGTATCATCTGCGTTTTGAGGAAGAGAAATCTTTACCAAATTCTCATGGAGTAAAACTACTTCAAAATTATTTAGAGCGTGTTGCGTTATTAGAATCAGAAGATGATTCAGGAAACCTAACTTCAGTCCCGCTCGAACAAAAGCGATCTAAATTGTTAGCCGCGCATTCAATACTAGATAATGCAGATATAAATTTGGGCAAGCGAGATCGTGAGTTAGATTATGCGAAAATCGTTGGTATTTTTAATGTACCTTTTCCTGATGAGTACCTTTATAATTATTTAGATATTGGTGGAATCAGAGGAATACTTGAAGAAAAAACTTGGCGAATAACTCCATTCTGGAAAAAAAATGACCCACAAGAATCAATGATGGTTGCTAATTATGATTTAAGGATCATAAATAAAAGTTCTGAAGTAGACGAAAAAGAGATCCTCGAATCTCCAAATAATATTCGAACCGATCTTGATTCTCGAATAAATGAATTTAGAAGGAATCTAAAGTTCGCTTCGTTTGTTCGTGATCGAATACCTGAATCATGCCGAAACGAGTTTATAATCGAATCAGCTCGAACATACGCCGAGGACATTCGGTCTCACAGAGGTTTTACCCGGCCAAGGATGTGGGGACAGTATGCAAATGCATGCCAAGGTGCATGTTTGGTTTTTAAAAAATCAACTTTGACTTCAATGTTTGAAACGTTTTGCTCCCCAAATATTGAACTTATTCCAAAACCAATCACGTACTACCCAAGAAATCAAACATTGAATTTAGGTACGCTTAATTACAGTTTTTCGAAAAAGGAAGTTAGTACTGACGCTTTGATGAATTCGTTTGGCGAATCCTTCTTCAAAAAACACGATGATTGGAAAGATGAAGTTGAATTTCGATATTTATTGAATGACGAAACAAGTGAAAATATAGATGTACCACTAGATAACCTTTCATTTGAAGGTCTTATTCTCGGACCGTGTTACAAAGATGAAAATGACGGGCTAATTCAGAGATTTATTTCAGAATTCGAAATACAGGATTCTGTTTACAAACTTAATTGGGAACGTGGTTATCCGGACATCACTACATTCAAATAATATCTACCCTTTTTCTACCGGAATATAAATAACAGGACTAAACTGTTTGCTACTAAATAACACAAAGTCTAAGATAATTATTACTAAATAGGATCAAATCGGTTTAGATCAAACTGTCTAAAATCAAGTTAGTAATAGTTCAAGTCCCCCCTTCGACACCATTATTTGATAGGTTTCAACCGCATTGAAGGTAGGAATTGTGTTGAAATTTAAGTGTAAAAAATAGAGTAGAACAAATAGTAGGATTATGATATGTCTTCTATATTAAAAAGTATTGTTGTATTCCATCCATCCCCATATATGGTTGAAACGCTAGATAACTTGCTACTGGAACTACTGCCAAAGAACGTGAAATCAGAAAATTTAATTATTCCTGATTTGTTAGATCGTGCAATAGCTGGGATTACAGATGAATTGAGAGAAGAAGTTCGCTCTGCGTTTAGTAAAATTGATAATGCAGATTCTGTTATTTTATGTAGCTGTTCAACCTATGGTGGGTTAGCGGAAGAAATAGGAAAAGAATTGAATATAAAAGCTATTCGTATCGATCGTCCGATGGCGGAATTTGCAGTTCAGATTGGAAAGCGAATCGGAATAGTGGCAGCAGCTTCGAGCACGTTAGTACCAACACGAGAATTGTTATTACAAGTGGCAAATGACATGAATAAATCAATTGATCTTAAAGAATTCGTTGCAGAGACAGCTTGGGAAAAGAAACAAGCTGGAGACAATGTGGGATATCTAGATGAAGTTGTTAAAACAATCAGAGAAATTGCAAGTGAAGTAGATGTCATTTTGCTTGCTCAAGGGACAATGGCCAAAGCTGCTGATTTATGTGCGGATCTTGATATTCCCGTATTAGCCAGTCCTGTTTTAGGGGTAAAGAGAGCTGTAAAGTTAGCATTATTGTGCTGAACCTTGTTATATATTTTATGTAGAGTAATATTTCGAATAAAAAATATCAAACGAACTTTATTGTCATGCATTTTCGTAATTCAAGTTAGTCAAGAGTTGAACCACTATTAACTCTTTGAAGAATATTATAAATTTCAAGGATAGATTAATAAACGATCCTAAATCTACTAAGCCTTAAATCTTTCCTCTAACGACTTATTCTCGACTTCTTCTGCTAGACATTCAATTCTATTATGCTTGATTTTCTTTTGAAGTTCTGTTAATTGTTAATTAAAGCAATTTACAATTTACCGACAACGGCTTTAAGGCCAGTATTTTTATCTTATTTGTCCATTATTTTGATAAAATTTATGACAAAATCATGGATTTATGCAAATGTGATATGATAATTAGTCAAGCTAACAAGCTAAGAAAGTACTGTGAAGCAATGATTTCATTCATATGGACGGATCAAAATCCCATGTATTCGGGTCGTGGTGGTACTGAGAATTTTACTGCTGGCCAAATTCGAGAACTTACGATTATGGGTATTGACGCTCGGGTAATAACAGTCGGGCAACATTTAGAAAATAGCAGCTCACAATTTACTGACATCAGCTTTTGGAATGTTCCAACTATAAATGATCTTGAAAAATTAGACGATACGATCATATTCGTTAATGTACCATTTCCAATTGAAACTAAAAATAGATCCTTCTGCATATTTCATTGTCCACCTCGATTACCAATTCACTTGCGTGCTGAATACAAGGCAGCAATGGAAAACAAAACGGCAATTGTTGCAAGTAAATATATGCAAAATCTTTGGTCAAACTATCTTGGATTACCAAAAGATTCAATACATGTAGCTTATCCCTTTGCAGATCCACATTTTGCTAAAGCAACTAGAACAACAACTGAGACTGATATAACAACTGTGCTTTTTGCAGGTAGATTAGTAATTGAAAAAGGTATATACCTGTATCTAGAATCCATGCATCATGATGTATTGGAATCTGGATATATATTTAGTGCTACTACTGCAGGAAATCAGACTTTTGACGGTAAAAAAATTGAAGAAAGCTTGAAAAACGATTCAAAAATAAATCTAATAAATGCAAAACACAATCCAAGAGAAATGGCCGAATTATTAGCTGAAAATCGTATTCTTGTAATGCCATCAAATAGTTTCTTTTGGCATGAGGGCTTTGGAATGCTTTCTGTAGAAGCACAACATGCTGGATGTGAAGTCATAGCAAGTAATGACGGTGGTCTTCCTGAGACTGATTGTGGCGGATTAACGCTTTTTGAACCTGGAAATTCAAGAGATTTGGCGGAGACAATCCATAGAGTAGCGCAAGGTAATCAAATAACTGCAGAACAGCAAGCGGCTCGAAGTCAATTCTTTACAAGAAACCAATCAGCAAAAAACCTTTTGAAAATTTTGGATCAATAATATTTTTAAACTTATATAATTTATAACGTCTGCTTCATCAATTGATATATTATGATAGGCTTAAAAAGTGGCAAATATTCCTGAGCATTGGTTCCAAAACTCAGTTTTATATCAAATTTATCCCCGAAGTTTTGCCGATTCAAATGGTGATGGTATTGGCGACCTCAAAGGTATCATTAACAAACTTGATTATTTAAATGGAAAAAAAGATTCACTAGGTGTAACTTCGATTTGGATCTCACCTTTTTACCCTTCACCCATGGCCGATTTTGGTTACGATGTATCAGATTATTGTGATATCGATCCAATATTTGGAGATTTAGCTGATTTCAAAAATCTACTTGAGCAAGCACACCAAAGAGGCATACGAGTTTTAATAGATCTTGTGCCAAACCATTCGTCGGATGAGCATATTTGGTTTAAAGAATCTCGAAGTTCGAAAACTAATCCATATAGAGATTGGTACACTTGGAGAGACCCTAAACCAGATGGATCTCCACCAAATAATTGGCTTAGTCATTTCGGTGGATCAGCTTGGGCTTATGATGAATCATCGCAACAATATTATCTACATAGTTTTCTTGAAAAACAACCAGATTTAAATTGGGATAACCCCAATGTTAGAGAAGCAATGCATAATGTAATGCGATTTTGGCTCGACATGGGTGTCGATGGTTTTAGAGCTGATTGGGTTGCAGCAATTTCAAAAGATCCTGAACTTCGTGACGAATTACCGAATCCGAAATATAATCCTGACATTGATGGTCCTCATTCAAGTTTGACAAATGCTCGTTGTCAAGATGGTCCTAATTTATATAACTACTTAAATGGTATGTCAGAAATACTTGCGACGTATTCTGACAAGTTCATGGTTACAGAAGCTTATCCTGAGAAAATCAAAAAACCAGGACCTTATATGAAATTTTATGAGAAAATAAACCCAGTCGTTTGTGCACCATTAAATTTTGCAATGATATATATGGAATTTAAAGCTAAAAAAATTAGAAAATTTGTTGATCACTATCAAAGGTCTTTAAAGCCAGGTTATGTTCCAATTTATTCAACAGGAAATCACGATCAATCTAGAATCGCAACACGGTATGGTTATGCCGGTGCAAGAATAATCTCAATGATGACATTGACTCTTCCAGGAGTACCTTTAATGTATTACGGTGATGAGATTGGAATGAAAGATGTTAATATACCTTTAAATGCTATACAAGACCCATTCGAGTTACGAGTACCTGGTGAAGGAAATGGACGAGATCCTTACCGCACACCTATGCAGTGGGATAATACTGAAGGCGCAGGATTTTCACTAGGTCAACCTTGGCTTCCTTTGTCAACTGATGCCGAAACGATTAATGTAAAAATTCAAAATAATATGCCTGGGTCAAGTTTGACGTTTTTCCGTGAGATGATTGCTGCTAGAAAAACACTCGAGCCATTGAGAACTGGAGGTTATCATTCATTTGATACTCATCCAAAAGTTTTCTCTTTTGTAAGAGAAGCTGACGAAAATGATAATGATTGTGTAGTTGTACTGAGCTTTTCTAATAAAAAAGTAAAAATTGATTCACCTGAAGTAAATGGTGCATTAATATTATCAACACATGAGCGTGATCGGTCAGTCGCTATTTCTCAAAAAATAGAATTAATGCCTTTTGAAGGGCTACTTATAGAGCGAAAATTAGTTGAAAGTTTAAAGTTTTAAGCTTTTTATAATTGTGTAGCTGATCCTGATTATAGTGTTGAATGAATTAATCGTCTTCAAAAGAGTCATGTAAAACTTGTTCCGTAATTTTCTTCGCTTCTTTGCGTTTTTTTCTAACATCATTTAAAACCAATAATATAGAAATTGTAAAAGTAATAGTCAGATAAACGCCTAAGATAACAAAAGTACCACTTGGGATATGATTACCAGCAGTAATGATATATATTTCTGGTGCAAAAAATAACAAGCCCGTGAGTACAGAGAATATTGTTGCTTTTTTACGATTACCATCGACCAACGCCAATACCAACCTTAATGATGCCATTGAAAAGAATACAGATATGAATAGTTCAAATCCAAAATAGTAATGACCATTAATTCCATATTTTGAAAAAGTTTTAGAAACAATTAATGCTCTAATACCGTCATAAACAAGTGTTCCGGCAAACCAAAATTTAGATAGATGTTTCCGTTTTGCAGGTGTTAAATAATTCTGTAGACGGAGACGATGGTTCACTATCAACTATTATAGATGCAATGGCTGAACACACTGAGATACCTGCAACAAATAAATCAGAATTATGTAAAGCAGAAAAGAATTTTCTTGCACGCAAATTGTATGCTTCCTGGCTAGTTCATATTTTTACAACGACTGGCGTATTATGTGCACTATATGGAATTGTAGATATATTTAATGACCGTCCTGCACGTGCTCTTATATGGCTTGTAATAGCACAAATAATAGATGGTCTTGATGGCCCAATGGCTCGATCTGTTGATGTCAAAAAATTCGTTCCAGTAATAGATGGTAATGTTTTAGATTTGGTTATCGATTATATGACATGTGTAGTAGTTCCAGTTTTGTTTATATTACATTTCGCTATGTTCCCACGTGGTTTCGAATTAATTATGACGAGCTTAATAATGATTTCATCAGTGCTGTGGTTTTCGCGTAAAGACATTGAAACTAACGATATGTGGTTTCGTGGATTTCCAGCAGGTTGGAATATGGTAGTTACGGCACTCTGGCTATGTGATTTTGGCCATTTAGTAAACATGATCACATCAATAGTATTCATTATTTTGACTATGACACCGTCTGTTAAATTCTTTCATATACTTGGTTCGCTACAATTACGCAAAACAACGATTTCTATTACGAGCATTATGATTATAGTAATGGTATTAATGATATTTTTGGATGGGGAGCACCACAATGGTTATGGCAAATTAGTCATTGTTGCCTGGTTAGCATATTATTTTGCAACTTCAATCTGGAGATCATTACAAGGTGATGAACTCACCGACATTCATGTACATTCTTGAATTGTGCTAATTAACTAGAACTAAAAGGTGTATCTACCTTATGGCTCTAGTTTTCAGGACGCAAAGTCGGGAATAGAATTACATCTCGTATTGTAGAGGTCTCTGCCAACAACATTACAAGACGGTCTATACCAATTCCTAAGCCACCAGTTGGAGGCAATCCATATTCTAGAGCACGTAGATATTCTTCATCTACAACACTGGCTTCTTCGTCTCCAGCTTCTTTAGACTTTTGACCAGCTTCGAAACGTGCTCGTTGATCTATAGGATCGTTAAGCTCACTAAAAGCATTAGCAAGCTCACGTTTAGCGATAACCAGTTCAAAACGTTCAGTTAAATGTGGGTCATCACGATGCACTTTTGACAAAGGAGATATTTCTACAGGATGTTCTGTGACAAATGTAGGTTCAGTTAAGTTACGTTCACAAACCTCATCGTATATTTCACCAATTATTTTTCCAACACCCCAATAAATTTTAGGATCAACGCCATTTGCTTTAGCAATATCTCGTGCTTTATTAATATCCATCGAAGGATGCATTTTCTCGCCAATAGTTTTTTCAACTAAATCAATCATACTTATGCGAGCAAAAGATGGTTTTAAAGAAATCATTTCTGGCTCATCTTCTGTACCAATATTAACTTCATATCGTCCTATTGAATCCATGGCAGCATTCGATACTAACTGTTCAGTTAATTCCATCATGCGCTCATAATCAGCCATAGCTTCATAACTTTCCATCATGGTAAATTCAGGATTATGACGAGTCGAAAGGCCTTCATTACGAAAAACTCTTCCAATCTCAAATACACGGTCGTATCCGCCAACGATCAAACGTTTTAGATGAAGCTCAAGTGCAATCCTTAAATTTAATTTTAAATCCAAAGTATTATGATGAGTTAAAAACGGTCGAGCAGCAGCACCACCAGGAGTTACATGTAGGACTGGGCCCTCTACTTCAACATAGTTCTGATCAGCAAATGTTTTACGGATAGAAGCAATAACTTTATGGCGAATATCAAATCTTTTCCTAGAGTCTTCATTCATAATAAGATCTAATTCGCGTTGTCGATATATTTGTTCGATATCAGTCATGCCTTTAAATTTGTCTGGTAAAGGTCGAAGATTTTTCGATAATAAATCAAATGATTCAGCTTTAACAGATAGTTCAGCTTTTTTCGTCATTATTACTTCGCCTGTAACACTTATCCAGTCTCCAAGATCTAGATCAACAAATTCAGCGAAAGAATCGTCACCCAAATCTCCCTTTGAAACAAAAAGTTGAATTTCACCACTGCCATCTCGTAATGTAGCAAAAGTCAATTTACCCATATCGCGTTTTAACATAATACGCCCAGCAACAGAAACGATTTTGTCAGTATGTTCGCCGGCTTCTAACTTGCCATCAAATTGAGAATGTAAATCATTAGCCATATCGCTACGTTTACCATTAGAAGGGTAAGGGTTTCGACCACTTTCACGCAACTTAACTACTTTTTCTAACCTTAACTCTCGTATCTGGGTATCGGAGGATGTAGAAACCTGATCTGCACCATCGATTGAAGAATCGTTATTTTTGTTGTTTTCCATCTGAATATATTACTTCGGTAAGCTAGAATAATCCTTACAATATCAAGCATTTACTAAAAGGGGAGACTTTAGTGTCATATCTAGAAAAATATCTTCAATCAAAATCTATTCCTAAAGAAACAATAGATTCTTTAAACAAAGAAACATTATCTTTTACTTCCGCACTCGATGTAATAGCGCAAACTTCTCCTGAGATTTCTGAAACCATAGTACAAGAACTCAGAGATCAAAGAAAATCATTAAAACTTATTGCTTCAGAGAATTATTGTGAAGTCGAAACACTACTTACAATGGGAAATTGGATGACTGATAAATACGCAGAGGGCTCAATAGGTCACCGTTTTTATGCAGGTTGTCAAAATGTTGATAATGCAGAAAGAATTGCTAGCGAAAAAGCCTGTGAGCTTTTTGGTGCTGAAAATGCTTATGTTCAACCACATTCAGGCATAGATGCGAACTTAGTTGCATACTGGGCAATCCTCGCCGCAAAAGTCGAGGCACCAGCTTTGCTCAAAGGCGGGTATAAAAATGTTAACGAGATGAGTGATTCTGATTGGAATGAATTACGTCATAGTTTTGGTAATCAAAAACTTATGGGACTTGGTTTAGAATCTGGTGGACATCTTACACATGGTTTTCGTCCAAATATTTCTGGAAAAATGTTCGATCAATATTCATATAATGTAGATCCAGAAACTGGAATGTTAGATTATGACCAAATTCGTAAACAAGCACACAAGGTAAAGCCATTAATTCTTGTAGCAGGATATAGTGCTTATCCTCGTGCTATAAATTTTAAAATCATGAAGGAAATTGCTGACGAAGTTGGAGCAGTATTCATGGTAGACATGGCTCATTTTGCGGGCCTAGTTGCGGGTAAAGTTTTCACAGGAGAATCTAATCCCGTTGCTTATGCTGATGTTGTTACCACAACTACTCATAAGACTCTGCGGGGTCCTCGTGGAGGTATGGTTCTTTGTAAAGATTGGATGAATGACTTTGTGCTTCGTGGATGTCCATTAATCTTAGGTGGACCAATTCCGAACATGATGGCAGCAAAGGCCGTAGCTTTTATTAAGGCATTAGAACCAGAATTCCAAGAATATTCAAATCAAGTAGTTGTCAATGCGAAAGCATTGGCTGAAGAATTAATGCGTTGTGGAGCGAAACTGACTTCTAATGGTACTGATAACCATCTTATGGTTCTTGATTGTAATTCTTATGGCCTTACAGGTCGTCAAGCTGACGAGGCATTACAAGAGTCAGGTATAGTAACTAATCGTAATACTATACCTAATGATCCTAATGGAGCTTGGTACACCTCTGGCGTGCGTATAGGAACTCCAGCTTTAACAACACGAGGTATGAAGGAAGATGATTTCCGTGAAATTGCTCGTATGATTGATGAAGTTCTTAAAGCAACTAAGCCAATAGTTAAAGATGGCAAGAAATCATTAGCTAAATATGAGCTCGATAAAGATTTTGCTGAGAAAATGCGAACCCAAATCAGCGATCTTTTATCTAGATTCCCTCTTTATCCAAGCATTGAAATTGCTTAACGCTTAAAAATGGTTGGTATAGAAACTTTAATAGAAGCTGCTCAATCTGTAATTGATAAATTTGGTGATGGTCAAAACCACACCGTAGCTGCAGCAATTCTAAATGGTGATGGCAGAATAGTTACTGGTTTAAATCTCGCCCATTTCACAGGAGGCCCAGATGCTGAGATTTCAGCATTGGCAAATTTATCTGCATCAGAGAACATTGATCCTATGCTAATTGTTGCAGTAGGAGATAGAGGTAGAGGTATACTCTCTCCATGTGGGAAATGCCGTCAAATATTATTTGATTATTATCCTGATATAAACGTGGTTGTTGCTGAGAAATCTAAGCCAATAATTAAATCCATAGTTGAACTACTTCCAAATATATTTGATTATAACGCTCAATAATTAGTCCAATGTAAGAACCAGTTTCGTATTTAAATAGATCATTCTTTTAGGAGTTGAAAATGGAAAATGTATTTAAAGATATGTCTGAAAAAGACTGGCGAGAGAATCTAACTGATGAACAATTTCGTTCTTTACGTGAGAAAGGTACAGAAAGGAGATTTACTGGCGAATATGTAGATAAGTTTGACGATGGCATATATTATTGTGCTGGATGTCATTCAAAGTTATTTAACTCAGAAAATAAGTTTAAATCAGGTTGTGGTTGGCCAAGCTTTGATGAACCAATTAGTGATGATGCAATTATTGAAACACAAGACCATAGTTTTGGTATGTTACGTACTGAAATAAGCTGTGCTAATTGTGGTGGTCACATTGGTCATGTTTTTCCAGATGGTCCCCGTGATAGTACTGGTCTACGATATTGTACTAATAGTATTTCTCTCAAATTCGATACTGAGTAATAACATTTGAGAAAATGGTTTGTGATCAAATTTCAAAGCATATTCCCTAGAATTAATATATCTAAAAAAACATATTTCTATTTAACGGTCATTGCATGTTTTTTTATTGCAGCTATCATCGTAACTGGAGCAGCTGTCCGCTTAACTGGATCTGGCCTCGGTTGCCCTACTTGGCCAAAATGTTCAAGTGGTTCTTTCACACCAACAAAAGCAGAATCATCACATTCATTAATAGAGTTTGGTAATCGTCTTTTTACTGGTGCTGTATCTGCATCTGTGATTTTAGCAATACTAGGATCTTTAATTCTCAAGCCATTTAATAAAAGACTAACTTGGCTTTCAGTAGGTTTAGTCATAGGAATACTAATTCAAATAGTTTTAGGTGGAATAACAGTATTGGTAAAACTTCATCCTCTTGCTGTTGGTTCACATATGCTAGTTTCAATGGCAATATTATCTAATGCTGTAATTCTATGTTATTGTGCGAAATCTAGAGTTGACTTATCGTTAAAGAATCTTTTTAAACCAACATTTAATCTATTATTATTTATTGTTACAAATTTAGTGGTAGTCGCTGGTATTGTCGTTACTGCAGCAGGACCTCATGCTGGAGGTCAAGACACTGTACGGCTCGATGCAAATATAGAGACAGTTGCTAGAATACATAGTTTTTTCGCATGGTGTTTTACAATTTTAATGTTATTTTTATATTTCAAATTTAAAAATCATTCATGGCAATTAAAATCTTTATTTCTAATAACACTTTTACAAATAGCCTGGGGCTATTCACAATACTTTAACGGTATTCCTGCATGGATGGTTATCTTCCACGTATTCTTAGCTGCGATGTTGTACTTATTTGCTACTTTAAATTGGTTAAATTCGACAAAATAATTCTTCACATATGTGGCACTCTCTGTCCGCAGCTTTGTACTTTGGGTGCGAGGTTGCGGATGTTTGTTTAACTTTGAATAAAATTATTCTATGAGCTAGTTAAGTTAGCACAGCATTAAGAAAGAGTTAATTTGATAATATTTAAGTCAAACTCTGATCAGCGTTAGGTTCAAAAAGTTTCTCTATACGAATACGAATTGATCCTTCGTGGCGACCTAATTTGTCGGAAAGTGTTTTTATAGCTATATCACGATTCTCGCCGAAAAGCTTTTGTAATAATGCATCATCAGCTTTTGTCCATTTTTTGTAAGCATTAGGATAAGTATCTCTCATTTTTGTAAGTTTTTCATTCCAGCCACTATCGGATTTTTTCTTTTTCTCATCTTCTATTGGTTTACGCTTTTTTGCAACTTCTAGTAAATGTACAAATCTTTTCTCGTCTGCTTTTGTCTGATTTTGTAGCGTCTCTTCAATCATTAGTGCTTCTTCGCTTACAGCAAAGGCCATTCTGTTTGCTCCCATTAGGCTCAAGGACTCTAGATTACGCACACGCGATAATGCAACATATCCCATTCCAGGCACAAATGTCTTCCGTAAATCGATTCGAGCTGAATCTAAGGTCATACCCTGACTTTTATGAACAGTTATAGCCCAGGCAAGACGCAAAGGTATCTGTTCTAAGCCTGCACGTTTTTTGTCTCCATCATGTAATTCCCATGTGTCGGGAGCAATCGTTAATATTTTTCCGTTGTGTAATTTGACTATTGGGTATCCAGTGCCATCTTCAAAATCGATAATAATACCTAGTGAACCATTTACGTATTTTTTCTCGTTACTATTTTTTATACACATAACCAATGCATCTTTTTTGAGTATTAATTCGTCTAATGCTAAACATGAACGTTTTAAAGTCTCTACATAATTCTCTTTACCAGTTGTCACAGTTTGAAAATTATGTTCTTCGCCTGGCAATTCTTTTAATTTTTTTGAGTTAATAGCATCTACGTTTACGTTTACTGTATGTAATTCTGTAACTTCATCTTCATCTAATTCTGCATCTTGACGTGTCATTAGTAAACCTGCATGTCGTTTTCTTACGTCACCAGAACGGATAGCATTTAATATATCTAAAAATTCTCCATCATCTTGTCTATGTTGTTCATCTAGATAACAAATTACGGGATCAAGCTCTTTAAAACTTTGAGAATTTACGACAAAAGAACTATCTGGCTCATCGGACCTACTTACTGGTGGTAATTGAAAGAAATCTCCACAAAGTATTAGTTGAATACCCCCAAAAGGCTTGTCATTTTCTCTTACGGTTCTAGTGACCATCTCAATCATGTCTAAACGATAGTCATGCAACATAGATATCTCATCAATTATTAATACGTCCGTATTTTTAATTGTATCACGACGTCCTTTTAGCAAATTATCAAAAAAATTCTTATGCAATGAATTATTAATACCAATACCGGCCCATGAATGTATTGTATTACCATTTAAGTGCGTTGCAGCTAACCCAGTTGTTGCAGTAACAGATACATTTTTTCCTTCTGCACGTGAAGACTTTATAAATTGATTTAATATATAAGTTTTCCCAGAGCCTGCTGAACCTGTCAACAATACGCTTTCGCCTGAAAGCATTATCTCGAGTGCTAATTTTTGATCCATTTAAGCATTCTAGTCGAACAACTCTAGTTTTTTAAAGAGCCTATATTAGGGCTACTAATATAAAGCCACTAATATATTCTTACCTCAAATTACAGTTCTTCTTCTGGAGCATCGTCAAATGCTTCGTCTAAATCAACTAATCCTTCACCTAAATGTTCATCAATTTCTACAGATTTTGATGGTACAAGTATGGAATATGTTATTGATACACCTAAAGAAACTGCAATGACACCCAAAGAAAGCCACTCAGGTGGATGCCAGTCGAACAAATATCCTGCCATCAATTTGACGCCTATGAAAGCGAGAATAAAAGAGAGTCCATATTTCAAAGACTCAAATTTACCTAAAAGTCCAGCAATTAAAAAATATAAAGATCTCAAACCTAAAATTGCGAATGCGTTAGAAGAGAATACAATAAATGGATCACTAGAAATACCAAAAACAGCAGGAATCGAATCAAATGCAAAAACTACGTCAGTCGTCTCTACGATTAGCAATACAGCAAAAAGTGGAGTGGCATACCTGATACCTTTCGATACTATGAAAAATTTCTTACCTTGGTAATGCTTAGTCATCTTCATACGTTTACGCATTAGTTTTAACAATGGATTCTTTTCTGGATCAACAGCATCGTGCGATGAAAAGGACATCTTATATGCGCTTAATAAAAGAATAATCCCGAATATGGCTAGTACAAATTCAAACCTTGCAATAAGTACGGCGCCAAGAGCAATAAAAATACCTCTTAGTACTAAGGCGCCAATTACACCCCAATACAGAACACGATGTTGATATATTTTCGGTACGGCAAAATAACTAAATAGCAACGCAATAACGAATAGATTATCTACACTTAAACTTTTCTCTAGAACATATGCTGCAAAATATTGTCCAGCTGCTTGGCTGGAAATATCGAAATATACATGAATGCCAAAAGCTATACCTAGTGCGATCCAAAGACATGAGGCTAAAGCCGCCTCTTTCATAGATACTTCATGTTCATGGCGGTTAAATACGAATAGATCTAGACATAAAGCAATAATTAGCACTATAAACACAGTTGACCAAAGCAGTCCAGAAACATGATAATTGGCTCTTGAAGGGTCAACCTTTGTTGAAGCAAGCATTAAAAGATTGGTCATAAGGTCATTCTAGCATTATTTATTATTTGTTAAGCATTATATTGTGAGCACATTTAGCACTCTAAGTGGTATTGCTCATTTTTAAATTAAGTCTTTTTTGAGAATCGTCCGAAAACAATTAAACAAATTCTAAAAGGAATAGAAATGACTATGACTGACTTTTCACATAATTACGATACAAGCAAAGCATACGATGAGATGTTTGATTCAACGGGTAAGGTTAGAGAGTCCTACAAAGAAATATTTAGTGTATTTAAATCAATGGGTATGAATGAATTTGATTCAAGAGGCTTAATAAGAGACAAATCATTTATTGATCAAGGTATTACATTTTCTTATTCTGGTGAAGAACGTCCTTGGCCTTTAGATCTAATACCTAGAATAATTACAAATACTGAGTGGACAACTATTGAACAAGGACTATTTCAAAGAGTAAAAGCATTAGAAATGTTCCTCGAAGATATATATAATGATCAAAATATTCTTGAAGACGGAATATTACCAAGAAGTGTTGTTGTTTCATCAAAACATTTCCATAGAGAAGTACATGGTCTTTCTCCAACAAATAATGTGCGTATACATGTAGCCGGCATAGATTTGATACGCGATATAAATGGAGAATTTAGAATTTTAGAGGATAACTTACGTTGTCCATCTGGAATTTCATATGTATTAGAAAACCGCAGTGCAACATCTCATCTATTTCCTGAGTTATTTAAATCTAAACAAATAGCATCAGTAAGTGAATATCCACAAAGATTACTAAATGCTTTAATATCTTCAGCACCTCGAGATATCAGTGAACCAACTGTTGTTATATTAACTCCAGGTGTACATAATTCAGCCTATTTTGAACACGCTTTTCTAGCTAGACATATGGGAGTAGAGCTAGTTGAAGGACGAGATTTAATTGTTGAAGATAATAAAGTATTCATGAAAACAACTGGTCAATTTAAAAAGGTAGATGTTATCTACAAACGCGTTGATGATGATTTTGTTGATCCTTTACATTTTGAAAAAGGATCAATACTAGGTGTGGCAGGAATCGTTAATGCAGCTCGATCTGGAAATGTAGCTATAGCAAATGCAGTAGGCAATGGTGTCGGTGATGACAAACTTATATATTCGTACGTACCTGATTTTATAAAATACTATTTAGGTGAAGAACCTAAAATTAAGAATGTTGATACTCTTAGGCTTGATGATCCAGATGTTAGAAAATATGCATTAGACAATAGAGAGAATTTAGTATTTAAACCCGTAGATGCAAGTGGAGGATATGGTTTAGTAATCGGACCTCACGCTAGTGATGAAGAATTATTTGAAATAGCATTAAAGGTTGAAGAGAATCCTCGTGATTTTATTGCACAACCAGTTATTCAACTGTCTACATCACCTACATATGATGGTGAATCAATTTCTCCCAGACATGTTGATTTAAGACCATTCGTCGTAAATGATGGTGGGAAATTGTGGGCAGTTCCAGGTGGACTAACACGTGTAGCACTTGTAAAGAATTCACTTGTAGTTAATTCGTCACAAGGTGGTGGCTCTAAAGATACATGGGTGCTCGAAGAAGAATCGACTAAAGAAGAATCATTTAATGAAATTCAAAACAAGGCTCGAAAAGTAGCACAAGTCGAAAATAACGATCAAGTACAACAACAAGCACAACAGCAACAATAAGGAATTATAATGTTATCAAGAATTGCAGAATCATGTTATTGGATCGGCCATTTGGTTGAACGTGCAGATTACAGTGCACGGCTATTAGATGTACATTACCATAACCTTTTACAAAGCCACCCAAGTGAATCACAAAGATTAGCAAGTCACTTAGCTGAAGTAATGGGAGTCGATCCAAATGAAAGATTTAATAATATTGAAGACGCAATGTATTACATTGGTTTTAATGCGGATTTTCCTGGATCAATTGAGACGAGTATCTCAGGACTAGCAATAAATGCTAAAGCAGTTCAAGACACTATACCTACAGAATTATTTGAAGTGATCTACGCTACGAATAAAGCCCTAAATGAAAAGATAATTGATCACAAAACATCAATTCATTCTTTATATACATGGGTTCGTAATAGAACAATGATGATACACGGTATTATTGATGCATCACTAGTACGTGATGATAGCTACCATTTTTTAAACATAGGTAGGTGTATCGAGAGAATTGACATGACAGCAAGAATGGTTAACATTCGATGTGCAATGGCAGATGATTCGTCTGCTTGGATAACAATGCTTAGAAGTTGTGGTGCTTTTGAAGGATTCATGAGAGTTAGTGGTGATCTTTCAGATACGAACTCTATAATTGAGTTTCTATTACGAAATATCAATTTTCCAAGATCGATCTTATCTAGTGCATCAAATGCATTAAGTTCTATTCAGAAATTGACAGATGATCCTACAAATAACGATTTTTCAAATGAAAATGATCCTAAATTTATACTCGGTAGGTTCTGTGCCGAAATAGAGTTTACATCAATTGAAAATGTTGCAAATAATTTAGATGTTGAACTAAATAAATTAGCAGTTGCTGCTAACTCTATTAGTGATTCAATTAGTAAAACATATTTTCAAGCTTCAAACGCAATAAATTGGAGGCAATAATGTCATGGAGAATTAGTGTAGATCACGAGACTAAATATATTTATAAAGAGGATGTTGGGTCTCAACATAATGAATTAAGAATGGCACCGCGCGATACTAATAGTCAGTTTACGTTAGAACACAATATAACAATTGACCCAGCAGTTAATATAAATCGCTATAAAGACTATTTTGGTACTCGAGTTGAATATTTTTCAATACCAGGTGTTCACAATTCATTGTCTATAAATAGCCATTCGTTAGTCGAGACAACAAAAGGTGCTGCATATCATGGTAAAGCTCCAATAACTTGGGGTGCTTTATCTAGTGATTCAATTCTTGATAAGTATTGTGAATACTTATCATATACATCTTATGTGGATTCTTCAGAACAATATGATTGGTTAATTGAAAAACTTAAAAAATTTGATAAGCCAGGATTGGCTGTTGAATTTTTAATGAATTGGATTAGAGAAAATGTTTCATATATTCCAGGAACTACAGATGTTAGAACTATTGCTTCATCAACCATGGTGAGCAGATCTGGAGTTTGTCAAGATTTTGTACATTTAACGCTTGCAATCCTTAGAACTTTAGGTATACCTTGTAGATATGTATCAGGATATTTATATCCTGGAGATCTAAATACAATAGGCGAAGTTGTTGTTGGTGAGTCCCATGCATGGGCTCAAGTATGGCTTGGTGATTGGTATGGATTAGATCCAACAAATAACATAGCAGTTGCAGAAAGACACGTATTAGTAGGATGGGGTCGAGACTACCAAGATGTTGCACCTGTAAAAGGTGTTATAAATGGAAATCCAGATTGCGAAATGGATGTAAGTGTGAAGCTAATTAGAATTTCTTAATGATTTACCAAAATGACGTAATAGATTTGTATTTCCTGAAATCTCAATATTATCATTACCAGCTTCAATTTCAAATGTAGTTTCACCATCCATTAGTTTTTTAAATGCACGATTATTCATTTTAATTGTGCACTCATTAGATGAATTGGTCTCAGTTTTTACTTGTATATTAACGTTAAAATTATTCTCAGGGGCATCTATGACAATAATAGATATAGTACTAGATTGATCTGAAGGGCTTTTTGTCATCCTTTAAGACTAATCTATATACGTGATGAATGATACAATCGGAAATAATGATGATCTTATAGATTTAAAAGAATTTACTTCTACTTTTGCTTTAAAAATAGATTCATTTATAAGTGAAGAAATTGAGAGATGGCGGAAAATTGATGATTCCATCTTGCCACCATTACTGGCATTATCAAATTTTATTTCTAATGGCGGAAAAAGGCTCAGGCCGGCATTTTGCTATTTAGGAGCAAAGCTGATGGGAACAAAAGATAATGATGGACTTTTACTAAATGCAGCATGTGCCTTAGAATTATTACACAATTTTGCGTTAGTTCATGATGACTTCATGGATAAATCCGATACTAGACGGGGCGCCCCCACAGTTCATAAATTTTTACAAAATTATTATAGCGAACTTGATTATCGTGGTGATATTGAACATTTTGCTGCTAGCGTAGCAATACTAGCTGGCGACTTCGCATTTACTTATGCTGATACTTTTGCACGTGATTTACCGAAAAGATGCCTAGATATATATGGAATCTTAAAAGTAGAATTATTTGCTGGCCAACAAATGGATATTGATGCGGGTTACAGGAAGAAGGTATCAAAAGATCTGATTTCAAAAATAGCACAATATAAATCTGGAAAATACACTATTGAAAGACCAATCCATATGGGTGCGTTAATTACAAACGAAAATGCACCACTAGAGAAATTGTCAAACTTTGGATCCCCATTGGGTGAAGCATTTCAATTACGTGACGATATTTTAGGAATATTTGGTGATCACGATAAAACTGGTAAACCTGTAGGTGATGATATACGTGAGGGTAAATATACTCTTTTAATGGCTTATGCAGTAGAGAATGCCAATGAAAAGGAAAAAGAAATTTTAGACCTACGTGGTTCTTCAAACATTTCACAAAAGAGTATTGACGACATAGTTACTATAATTATAGAAAATGGTGCTTTAGAGTATGTTGAAAAAAGAATATCTTCTCTATATGACGAAGCACTGATAGCATTAGACTCTATTGAAACGAACCAAGATGCAAATAAACTTGCTTTATCATTAGCTAAATATGTATGTTGGAGAGACTCTTGAAAAAGGTAGCGGTAATAGGTGCTGGTCTAGGTGGTTTATCAGCTAGCGCTAATCTAATATCATTAGGTTTTGATGTGACTGTTTTTGAAAGTTATTCGAGTCCTGGAGGTCGTGCTAGAAGAATCTTAAAAGAAAATAATGGAATAATTTATCCTTTAGAATGTGGCCCTACTGTATTTACAATGCTCGATATTGCAAATCAACCATTTGAGTCATTGGATCAAACTTTATCTCAAAATGTAAATATGTTAAAAGTCGATCCTAGCTATCGAGCAGTCTTTAGAGATAAAACTGAAATACTTTGGCCACATAATAGAAATAATATACATGAAACGATATCAACATTTAGTTCTGAAGAAGAAGCAGATAGATTTGATATTTATGTAAAGTGGTTAAAAAAGTTAGTTGACGTTGAATTTGATACTTTTATAGCTAGAAATTTTACTTCACCTTTAAATATGGCAAAAAATATAAAAGAATTATATGCTTTGCTATCAATGGGTGCTTTTTCTAAAATGGATAAGGTCGTTAACAGGCACTTGACAGATAGCCGTCTTATAGATTTATGTTCTTTCCAGTCCTTATATGCTGGTGTTACGCCAAAACAAGCATTAGGTGTTTATTGTGTTATTTCTTATATGGATCTTATTGAAGGTGTATACGCACCACAAGGTGGTATGAGTGCATATCCTGAAGCTTTAGCTACTGCATGTATTGAAAGTGGTGCAAAAATTCACTATGACCAAAAGGTAAATTCAATCCATAAAAAAAATGATAAATATGAAGTACTTTCTAATGGATCTTCTGAAATGTTTGATGCAATTGTATGTAATGCTGATTTACCAATGGCATACCCTGAAATATTCGGTATAGAGCCGCCAAAAAAGGCTTCAAAAGGCAAATATTCTCCTTCATGTTTGCTCTACGTAATAGGTGCTAAATCAAAATTATCTAAAAATACAGCTCACCATAATATTCATTTTTCATCTTCGACTAATTCGGCATTCAGTGATTTAGTGGATAAAAAAATGATGATGGATGATCCTTCATACTTAGTATCGATTCCATCAGTCACTGATGATACATTGTGCAAAGATGGTAGTAATATATTTTATGTATTAGAGCCATGTCCAAACCTTGAAAGTCAAGAGGATTTTAAAGCGAATAGGGATATCCATACTAATAGAATGAGAAAACATCTTATTGATGGTGGCTATAATATTGAGCAAATCGATTGTGAGATAATGCTAGATCCGACTGATTGGGAAGAACAAAAAATGTACAAAGGTACGCCATTTTCTTTGAGTCATACTTTCTTACAATCAGGTCCATTTAGATTAAAGAATTATGCTAAAGAATTACCAGGTGTATTTTTTGCCGGAACGGCTACGACTCCTGGTGTTGGTGTCCCAATGGTTATTGAAAGCGGTAGATTAAGCGCCATTAAAGTTAAAGACTATTTTGAGAATAAAAATGTCTAATCAAAATGATCTTTATACAGAAAGTTATTTACTTACTAAAAAATATGGAACATCATATTTTTATTCAGCTTTATTGTTAACAAAGTCTGAGAGGAACCATATTTATGCTTTATATTCTCTTTGTCGTTATGCTGATGATCTTGTAGACGTAAATGATGGTAAACCAGGAACATCGTTAAATGCTAAAAAAAACTTGATTGAATTTGAGCAAAGAGTTAATGAATCAATAGCAACAAAATATCAGGGTAATAATTTATTTGGTGCAATATCGAAAACTTGGAATGAACTAAAGCTTAAAAATTCTCTATTAGATAAATTCTTTCTATCAATGAGAATGGATTTATCTGTAAATTCTTATAAGACATTAAAAGAATTACAAAAATATACTGACGGTAGTGCTGCAGTTATTGGAGAAATGGTATTGCCAGTAATTGCTCCTGATATTCCTCATGACGATATAAGGCAATCTGCAAGAAATCTAGGAGATGCTTTTCAGCTAACTAATTTTATACGTGATATAGGAGAGGATTTAATAAGAGGACGTACATACCTACCATTAGATGATTTTGAAGAATTTGGGGTAAATCCTGATGGTATCGTTGAAAATGATGCTTTTAAAGAATTCTTAAAATATGAGATATCGGTAAATATGAAATTCTATGAATCTTCTTATGGAGGTGTCATAAAACTAAAAGGGAGACGCGGAGCATGCGTGCGTACAGCCTATAGGCTTTACGGTGGAATTTTGGAGGAAGTACAAAAAGCTGACTATAAGATACTTAAAAAAAGAGTTAGGGTCCCGAAATATAGAAAACTAAGTATTATGCTACGTGAATTAATACGAATAAATAATAGTTCGCTATCTAAAGACTATTTCATCTATCGTAAATATAAGACTTCTTAAGCAAATATAAAAATTGATCTTGTACATACTGTTTTAGCTATTTCACATTCAGTTAGCAATATCTTTATTATTATGAAATCGATTGAGTAAGTCACGGTAATTCTCTACAGCTTTAATGCGTAAAACTTTAGGTGTAACAGGGATAATAAAACCGTAGGGTGCTTTTTGAAACTGATGATGTACATTATGTCCAAACCTCCAATAATTAAAAAGCCTGTTATTATTTTTTATTGCAATAAACCGCGAATGAATAATAATTTCATGAACAATAAAATAAACTATTCCATATAAAGTAATACCAATTCCAACTGCTGTATAAATACTATTTTCCATACCTAATACGAATAAATAGATAGTTAGAAATGAGAATACAACAGGGTAGAGGTCATTGAGTTCAAATGGCTTTGCAAAACGTGTGTGATGTGACTTATGCCAGACCCATCCAAATAAATGCATTACATAACGATGGATAAATGTCGTAAATGGTTCCATTAATATAAAAACTATCAATACTATTAATATATTTCTCATTGTTCTACCGGTTTCTTTGGTATATTAAATCTAATTAATATCCATGTTAACAAAACAAATCCATATATAACATCTTCGAATGGCATATCATAAAATATACGGGATCCTAGATTAGCTCTATAAGTAACAACTGGGTCACTAAGTTTTGTAAGATAACCATTAACAATCACCATAAAAAATAAACATATCAATATGGTATAGAAGTAGTTACTAGATTTTAGAAAATCCAACCTTTCTTTTTCTCCCCATACCCATAAAATAAATATCGCTAGAATAAATATTATGGATAGTGTGTAATATGGAAAAATCCGCTTCGGTACTGTTAGATTAAAAAAACTCAACCTGAACTGATACGAGATCAAACCTAATAGAAAATAGCAAATACCAAATACCAGCAATTTAGTCCAACTGTTTTTATCGAATTTTTTAGATCTAAGTGACGATACAGCACCATATGTTAATAAACCAGCTAAAGGTATTATTATAAAAAATAATATTTCTTCTATTGGTAAGCCAAAAAATCTAAAGCTATAGGTATGTTGACTTTTAAAGTTCCATAGGTCAAAATATGAAAATAATATATCCCACAATAAGTATGCAACAAAAGGAAAAGAAATTGCCTTAAAAGTTAATAATGGTCTTCTATATATACCAAATTTAACTAATAATTCCAAGGGAAGAGTGATAGCTACCACCAATATTAAAATAAAAGCATAGCTGCTTACGTACCACATCAGTTACAAGCCTTTCTTCTAGTAATATATTAATCGCTTATGGAATTAGTAATAGATGCGAAACATATATATAAAAATTACGCATCAAAATCTGCGTTAGTTGATTTTTCACTTCAAGTACCAAAAAATACTATATTTGGTTTATTAGGTCCTAATGGTGCGGGAAAAACAACGGCGATAGAAATTATGTTGGGTTTACGTAAACGTGATGAAGGCGAGCTAGCTGTACTTTCAAAAGACCCAGAGATTGAATTTGATTTAATATCTGACTCTATAGGCGCAATGCTCCAAGAAGGTGGAATTAATCCAGGGTTAACACCTAAAGAAGCTGTGAGTTTATATGCTTCTTTTTATTCAAACCCCTTAGATATAGATGAAATTATTCAACGTGTTAATCTCACTGGTGTAAAAACGATGGTTAGACGGCTATCCGGTGGCCAAAAACAATCGCTTTCTTTAGCACTAGCTTTAATTGGTCAACCTAAACTTGTTTTTTTAGATGAACCAACTGCTGGTATGGATCCTAAAGCAAGACGTAGTACTTGGGAAATAATAAAAGAGTTACAATCAAAAGGGACAACAGTCATTATAACTACGCATCTTATGGATGAAGCTCAATTATTATGTACTGATATAGCTATAGTTTCTAACGGAAAAGTTGTAACACAAGGTAAAACGCAAGAAATTATGGATTCACATCAAGATTCATTGGATATTGTTTTTGAAAAAGATATAGATATTTTTAAGATGGATGGTGTCGATGAATCAAATTGCATAAAAATAGATGAATCCCATTATAAATTGAGTGTCGTTGCTAATCCAAAATTTTTATATGATTTAACAGAGTTTGCATTAAAAAACAATATTTTAATAACACAATATTCTTCTCTTTCTAAAACTTTAGAAGAAGTATTTATTGAACTTACAGAGGAAAAAGATGGCAAATAGTACTCTTTCAAAATCATTAAGCCTCACGAAATCAGATTTAAAAATAGCCATTAGAAGAAGTGAAAGTCTATTAGTTACTGTAGTACTTCCAATTGTTGTTTTGATTGGTCTATCTTTCAGCAAAGGTGGCTTGGAAAAATACTTGCCATTTGTTTTTATTCAATCTTGCTTAGCAAGTTCTTTATTAAGTTTAGGAATATCAACTGGTTTTGATAGACGATACAGAGTATTAGTACGACTGGGCACAACGCCAATAGGCAAAAAAGGTATAGTTATATCAAAGATAATATATGTTTTTGTTTTAGAGACGATGCAGTTAGTATTAATTGGTGCAGTAGGTATGGCACTAGGTTACAAGCCTTCAGTAACAATTCTTTTGGTATTCCCCTTTTGCTGGCTAGCATCAATTGCATTTTCAAGTATTGCATTAATAATTGCCTCAAATCTTAAAGCGGAGACAAATCTTGGTGTTCAAAATTTGACATATTTTCTATTTGTAGCAATTTCAGCTATTGCACTTGTATCAAATGTTAAATCAAGCGAATACCTCATTTTTGCAAAGATATTTCCTTCAAGTGCCCTTCACTATTTAATTAGATATAGTTTTGGTTTAAATTCATTTTCATTAACTAGTTTTATTTCATTAATTGTTCTAGGAGCTCTTTTAGCTTACTATGCCATACAGACATTTAAGTTCGATGAATAAAGTATAAACAAATATTTATAATAGATTTATTACCTTATCGATATCTGAACTTTTTGGTGATCCATAGATTTTATATCTAACCTTTTTATCCTTTACTATTAAAGTCTGAGGTACAGAACGAAGAGAGAAGGCATCTTTTACTTTCACATTTGTCATGATTACAGTATCTAACTTTCCATATTGCTTTTCAAAGTTCTCGATTTCAAAGGACACATCTTCATAGGCAATACCAATAACAGAAATATTTTTATCAACGTTTTTCTTAGAAAATTTGACAATTTCTGGGTAAGAAGTACGACAAGGTATACACCATGATGCGAATACCTCAACAACTACTATGCCCTTAGGAAAATCTTTTTGAGTATATGGAGTTTCATTTAAAGTTGTTGTCTCAAAATTATTAATATTTGTATTAACCATTGCTAATTTTAAAGTATCTGTTGATTTATTTAAAACCGATGAATACCCTAAGCTAAGAATAACCATCGTTAATATAATAACTATTGATAATCCTAAATAATATTTTTTCTTCATTTTTCCTCTAAGAAATTGTTGAGTCAATAGCAATAACTATAAATAGTAGAGCTAAATAGCCATTGGACAAATGAAAAAAGTTATAAAACTTTTTTCTTAATATTGAATCAGCTTTAACATATAAAATTATAGAACAATATATAAACCATAGGCCTAAAACAATACTTGCAATCATATACAGAATACCTAAGTTTTTTGTTGCGATTAAAACGAATGATGAAATTACTGTAAGTACGGTGTATAGCATCATTTGAAATGTAGTCGATTTCTTTGTATGCGTAACAGGAAGCATAGGGAATCCAGCATTTCTATAATCATCTTCATGATAGGTTGCTAAGGCCCAAAAATGTGGTGGTGTCCATAGAAAAACAAGTAAGAACATTATAAATGCTCCCCAAGAAACATTAGAGGTAACCGCGCTATAACCAATTAATACTGGCAGTGCACCAGCAGCTCCTCCAATTACAATATTTTGTTCTGTACGTGGTTTTAACCAAATTGTATAAATCACTACGTAAAAAAAAGATGCAAATAATGTTAATAATGCGCTTAATACATTACATAATAAGATCATAATAATAAGTGAAGCTGATTGTGCTGTAATAGCAGCAATCCAAGCTGTTTTTTTGGTTAATCGTTGTTGGGCCATAGGTCGATTTCTAGTTCGCACCATTTTTTTATCTGTATTTGCTTCAATTATTGAATTAATCGCATTTGAAGATCCAGCACTTAAATAGCCGCCAACTAATACACCAATTACTTTAAAACCATCTGGTAACCCTCCAGCAGCAAAAAACATGGCAGGAAGGGCAGTAGTAATCAATAATTCAATAACTCGAGGTTTAGATAATGCAACAATTTCCTGAAAAATTGTCCTCTTCATCTTTGCATTATTTCTACCGGTACTTACATCTATATTGACATCTGGCGTATTATCATTTGACATATACATATATGGTAGTTTCCAATAGCAATTTAAGTTGAAAAGAAACTAGATTATTATCTAATGAAATCATCCAAAACAGAAAATCTAGCTAAAACCCCGATTCGCACACCCGAGTTGCGTATGATGAACGACCGAGTATTAGTTGTCCCATCTAATGAAGAAGGGGAACGAGCAACGCGAGGTGGCCTTCTAATACCAGCTACAGCTAATGATGATAGAAGGTTAAGGTGGGGCGAAGTTGTGAGCATAGGTCGAAATGCTCATCACGTAAAAATACACGATAGAATCCTTTATGCTCCAGATGCTGGATTTACGTGTGAGATATCTGGCGAAAATTATTTATTATTGCGCGAGAGAGATATCCAAGCTGTTTCTGAAAGCGATGAAGCGACAGAGCCAGGTCTTTATTTATAAAATAACTTTAATACGGTAAATATAAAATAAGGTGAATTTTGTTTATACTAGCGTTAATCCAAGCTAGAATATTTTAATGGACGATATAAGAAATCACTTGGAATCTGCCCGCGATCTTAGTAGAGACCATTCATTAAAATTATTATCAGATGCGGTATATCGCGGAGATGGAGATGCAAAACTGTTAGAACGTCAGTGTGCGAAGATTTCACGTGCGATTGACAAGGCAATACACGAGCTTGATATTTTAACTAAAATATCAACAAATTCTACTGATGAATATTTTCAAGACTAGCTAAAAATCATTGATCTGATTTATAATTTGTCTCAAACTTGCCCAATGTCTCTTATCGAAGTTGAATCGCAACCTATGAGAATTTAAATTATCTTTATCCGCTAGTTCATCTTTTGATATTTCACAACGCTCTATTTCACCACGTGTAATAATGTCAGAAAATTCCCTATTAATGGAACTTAAAGCCGTATCTGAAATCGGTCTTTTCATTCTCAATACCATGATGCCATCGACAAACCTTTGCGAGAGATAATTCGCATAAAAATGTTTTAATTCTTCAATAGCTTCTTCTGCTGTTTTGGCAAGAAGATAGAGATTTAAATCATTTTCTCCAACATAATTGTCTTGGATTAAAGTTCCCCGTATAAATTCATCGAAGCGCTCCCAATAAGTACCATTTGGTTCATCAAGAAAAACTACAGGAGTACTCATCATTTTACCTGTTTGCATTAGCGTCAATAGTTCAAAGCCTTCGTCCATTGTTCCAAATCCACCAGGCATCAAAATGAATCCAGAAGATTCTTTCATGAACATTAATTTTCTTGTAAAGAAATATCTGAAATTAACTAGTTTTGGATCACCAGAAATAAACTGTGAAGTTGTAGATTCAAAAGGTAATTTTATACCTACGCCAAATGACATTTCTGAACCCGCACCCTCAATTCCAGCTGTCATAATTCCAGGTCCGGCACCAGTTATGACCATCCAATCTTCTTTTGCCAGTCCAGCACCTAGTTTGCGTGTCAATTCATAAAGAGGATGATCCTCGGGCGTCCTTGCTGAACCAAAAATTGATGCTTTCTTCTGACCTCTATAAGATTCAAAAACATTAAATGAATACCTCATTTCCTTTAATGCAGCATTAGCAATTTTTAGATCTCCTCTATCATTACTTTCTCTTAACATCCTGATTGATGATGTAATCATTTCTTGGACTAGATCCGTATTGATTTCTCGTCCTTTGGCCATTTCAACCAATTCTGATATTGCATTATCAATATCTTCTTCGCCAATACGATACCTACTTAATCGAGCCATTTCTCTCCTAATTTTTAAAACAAAATTCTAGTAGTCATCCCATGTGACGCGATGTATTTTGATTCTTTGTAATACACCGTGAATGAACTAGTTTTACTTTTTATAAGATCGACAGGTGAGAAGGATAAGTTAAGACGTTTTAATAATTTCATCTGTCGCAAATCGAGGTCCAATTCGAGAGATAATCTCTAATGCTAGATGAATTCCAATATCACCGGATTTTTTTGAGTTAAAGCCATTTATTAGACCGAATAGAAATCCAGCTGCAAATTGATCTCCTGCACCTGTTAGATCAATAGGTGATATTACTGGAACTGTCGGTATGCAAAATATTTCATTATTTTCAATAATTGTAGCACCACGCTCAGATTGAGTTATTGCAACCATTGGAGGTAGTTCATTTTTAAATTCACTAATCATTTCGATATTCAAATGTTGATTATCTATTTCGAATAAAGAACATATTTCAGATTCATTAGCTAATAAAATATCGATATTAGAAATAAGATCTTTGAATGCAACTCTGTGTCTATCTACACAAAATGCGTCACTTAAAGATAAAGCGATTTTAGAAGATTGCTTTTTAGCCATCAAAACCGATAAATTGATTGTTTCTTTAGCCTCTAAAGAATCATAAAGATAGCCTTCCAAATAAAGCATCTTAGAATTATTTATAATATCATTATCTAAACAACTTTTATTTATTAAAGATGAAACACCCAAATTGGTATTCATGGTGCGTTCGCCATCTGGTGTGATTAAAATAACTGAAGTCCCACTAACTCTTTCTTCATCACTTTTTAGAATATTTAATTTTGTTTCAATACCAAGATCTTGCATATCTTGTTCAAAAAAAACTCCCCATTTATCATCAGTTATTTGTCCAATAAATGCAGCATCGCAGCCTAATTGACCTAAAGTTGCAATTGTATTCGCGACTGAACCGCCACTTGCGATAGTTGTTTTTTTTAAATCTCGTAAAATCAATTCTTGTTTGTCATTTTCTGTTAAATGCATTGTAGATTTGTTCAGATCATGCTCATCCAAAAAAGTATCATTTACAGAAGCCAAGATGTCAACAAGGGCATTACCGATACCTAAAACATCATTCATATTTTTCCTCAAATAAATTATTGCTTATTTTTTATGGGGAAGTTTCTATCACGTTTTTTTTCAATTTGATTTTCTAGTTCAGTCAGATCTAATACTTCACCTGTATCCCAATTGATGTGTGAAGGATCAATCTTTAGTAAACCTGAACTATTTACTTTATCTTTGATAAATGGAAGTACAGCATCATCTACAAAGTCTTTTCTATCAATATATTCTGGGTAAATACAAGCTCTTGCAGTAAGATCTTTGTTAAATTCACTTAATTGGATACGTAGCATTGCCAAATGCTCTTTCAAATTTGTAGGATATTTCTCCGCTCTTGTTATAGGTTTTATTGCACCTAGATCATCGACACCTGCATCTAAAAGGTTATCTATGGAGTGGTTAATACTAGTTGCTTGGATATGAGTTGAATCTTTAAAAATTAATCTTGCGGCAGATATAGACCATAAATATTCATCTGTCCCAGCAGGCGTTGCATTAAACATTGCTGTGTTTAATTTAGGAACGAAATTTTGGATAACTACTTCTTGGATATGATTAAATCTCAAATGCAAATCTCGGATTGCTAACAAAGTGGCAATACGTTCTTCTCTAGTTTCTCCAATACCTACTAAAATTCCTGTTGTAAAAGGGATTTTAGCACGTCCAGCAGCTTCAAGCGTTGAAAGTCTTAATGCTGGCTGCTTGTCAGGGCAATTATAATGAGGTCCACCGGGTTCAGATAATCGTCCAGCAACTGTTTCAAGATACATTCCCTGAGATGCTGATACTTTTTTTAATCTAGCTAAATCCTTTGCTGAGCTTGCACCGGCATTAATGTGGGGGAGCAAACCATGATTATTTAATATATAACTAGCAACATTAAAAATGTAATCAATTGTACGCTCATAGCCATTTTCATCTAACCAATTTCTAGCTTCAATATATTTATCTTCTGGAAATTCACCCAAACTTAAAAGTGCTTCACAATATTTTGATTCAATTGCTTTTACACACTCTTTTCCCACATCATCAATGCTCATGTAAATTGAATCCGCATTTTCAGGTGATTGTGCAAAAGCACAATAGGCACAATTATCTCTACACAATTGTGTTATAGGTAAATATATATTCGGCGAATAAGTTATTCTCTTACCATAAACTTCATCTCTTATAGCGGCTGCAGAAGCTTGAAGGTCATTGTAGGTATACTTAGTTAATTTGAAGGCTTCGTCTTTTGATAGCATTATAGATATTCTATTACTTATCAGTAAATTGTGCCAAACGGGCCTCAATTGATTTTAGGCATGAAATATAAGAATTCTTGAAAGACTCTACACCCTCTGCCTCTAATTCTTCCATAATTTTATTAACATCAAGTATATTTTCAATCTCAGCCATATATTTACTAAGTTGTTCCGCATCATGTTCAAGGTCAACTAAAGGAAAATCGTCTTTACCTGCTCTTATAGCCTCAATTGTGCTGTATGGTAAAGTATTAACTGTATTTTTTGCTAATAATTCATCAACATATAAAGTCTGAGAAAAAGTAGGATTTTTTGTCGAAGTCGATGCCCACAAAGGTCTCATTAAAGATTGTGGCTGATCCAAATATTCTTTAAATTCTGTTTTAAATAATTCATATGCTCCACTTGCGTTAGCAATAGCAGCTTTTCCAATTAAATTAGAACCTTCTGGTAACTGCGGATCTAACTTGGTGTCTAATCTTGATATAAAGAACGATGCAACAGAAGCTGGAGTATCAGAAATACCTTTATCTCGTAAAGCTCTTATACCTTTTTTATATGCTTGGATAACTTCTTCATAACGTTCAATAGAAAAAATTAAAGTTACATTTACTGGAATATTATTAGCTATCACAGCTTCTATAGCTCCAAGGCCTTCTTTTGTTGCTGGAATTTTAATCATGACATTATCTTTTGATATTCGTGCAAATAATTCATTAGCCTGAACAATAGTTTCCACTGTGTCATTCGCTAAAAGTGGAGAAACTTCAACGCTGACAAATCCATCGACGCCTTTTGAATCATCAAAAACTGGTCGGATAATATCTGCAGCATTTGAAATATCTTCACAAACTAGATCCCAATATGTATCTTCTGGAGTTATATTTTTATTTGCATTAATTTTCAATGCATCATCATAATCATTAGTTTTTGAAATTGAATTATCAAATATTGTTGGATTAGATGTGATCCCAACAATTCCTTCTTCAATAAAAGTTTCTAGTTCACCAGATTCAATTAGTTTACGTGACAAATTATCGTACCATGGACTTTGTCCACGTTCTAACATTTTTTTCAAGCTACGCATTTTTACCTATCTATTATTTTGAAGTTAACTTTAATGCACGAGAGACTAATTCTTTAGTAGATATATTTAGTTTTTCGTATATGGTACCTGCAGGAGCGGAAGCACCGAATCGATCTATGCCAATTGAATCATCAGCAATAGTTGACCATCCAAATGTGGAAGCTGCTTCTATACTCAATATTGGAATATCTCTACCTAATATATTTTGTTGTTCATCTTTACTGAGTTTTAGGAAACTGTTCATTGATATCATAGACACTACGCGAGCCTTAACTTTATGTTCTCTCATCAATTCTTCTGCTGCTTGTACACATAATTGCGTCTCAGAACCAGATCCTACTAATGTTATATCAGGGTTATCGTAATCATTTAAAGTATATCCACCTTTTAAAATACCGGAACGAGACCTAGTTTGAGTATTTTCTAAAACCTCAACATTTTGTCTTGAAGTAACTAAAACTGTAGGTCCATTAGGGTTTAAGAAATGGTTTTCAATAGCGGCAGCGGTTTCGAAAGCATCAGCTGGCCTAACTACATTCAAGTTTGGCATCGCACGTAATGAAGCCAATTGTTCAACTGGTTGATGCGTAGGACCATCTTCGCCAACGCCAATCGAATCTTGAGAAAAAACAAATAATACTGGAATATTACTTAATGCTGCAAGCCTAATTGAAGGCCTCATATAGTCGCTAAATACAAAAAATGTTCCAGTAAAAGTATGTAGCCCATAACCAGCGCACATTCCAACAGCAATCGCTGCCATTGCATGTTCACGAATACCGAAATGTATCTGTCTTCCAGAAAAGTTATTTGGAGAAAACGGTTCAAAACCATTTATTTTTGTCCCAGTATTTCCTGTCAAGTCCGCCGATCCTCCAATTAAAGAGGGAAGAACTTCACCAATTTTAGATAATACATTTGCACAACTTACACGTGTTGCTATTTGGTCAGATATCTTTGGTTTATCGTTGAAATATTCTTGCAAATCACTTTTAGATAATCCTTGTACACCACTATTATTACCTGAAATTATAGATGTTAATTCTTTAACTTTAAAGCTATTGCTACTACCTTCTTTAATTTGTGTAGCAACATTTAATGCATGGTCAAATAACTTCTCGCTTTGATGAGCTACAGCATTCTCATAGAATTCATATACATCTTTATCAACAACAAAACTGTCGGTACTAGAACCCATAGCTTGTTTTGTAGCGATAATTTCTTGTGAATCAAACGGATTACCATGAGCCAAATGCGAGCCAGTCAATTTAGGCGAAGGGAAACCGCATTCAGTTGGCAAAATAATTATAGTGGGTGCTCCGGTATTTACTTTAGCTTCATTAATAACGGATTCGATTGCGTCTAGGTCTTCTGAAATTTCTCCTGGCTCAATTACATTCCAGCCTTGTGATGCAAAGCGTTTAGCAACATCTTCTGAAAAAGTTAAATCTGTTTTACCATCAATAGTAATTTTATTATCATCATATATCACTATTAAATTATCAAGCTTGTTATGACCTGCAAAAGAAGCAGCCTCATATGAAACGCCTTCCATTAAGTCACCATCACCGCATATTACAAAAATATTATGATCGATTAATTCATTTCCAAATCTAGCTTGAAGATTCTTTTCAGCCATAGCCATTCCAACAGCATTTGCGAATCCTTGACCTAAAGGACCAGTGGTAACTTCTACACCATCGGTATGATTAAATTCTGGATGCCCAGGCGTAAGCGAGTCAGATTGACGAAATTCTTTGAGATCATCTAGTGTAATTTCGTAACCACATAGATGTAGTGTCGAATAAAGTAATGCGCTAGCGTGACCTGCACTAAGTACAAGACGATCGCGATTAAATGTTTTAGGCTTATGCGGGTCATGACGCAATACTCTTGTATATAAAACATGAGCAAGGGGAGCTAGAGCCATAGCTGTACCTTGATGTCCAGATTTTGCCTTCTCTACACAATCAAGCGATAATGCGCGTATTGTATTTACACATTTCGCATCAATAGATTCACTACTTTTTATTACAGTTTGCGACATTAATCCTCCAAGGATAAATTTAAAGTGAAGTCATTGGGACTTCTATTGATGTTTTTGATTCAGTTAGTGTACAAGTTACGATTATTGTTTCCGGTTTCGTAAACTCAATTTCAGGTCTTACTAATCGATAACCAAACTTTCCAGATTCGATAGGACATGCTTGTACATTTCTTGCAACTATTTCATCGCCTCTTTTAAATTCACAAACTAGTGTGTCATTTGAAATTTCAGAATCTATTGCACTTATTAGCAATACTAAATGAGGTGTAAACAGATCGGGATAAGATGGCGGTTTATAAGAGAAGAAAGCACCCTGAATATCAATACGAGTTGATGGTCCTTCCTCGGTTCTAAAATTAATATTTTCTACGTATAAACCTGCTACAAACTTCATTCACTTTAGTTTTGCAGGTTTCAACTCCCCACGACGAAAAATAGACTCAAAAAAGAAGACAAATCTCATCTTTGCCAAACCAAAAAGAGTTCTTGGTATACGAGAAATCAGATTTGATCTTGCTGGACGAGACTCTTCAACGGAAACAGGTATTTCGCTAACTATTATTCCTGAACGTTCACAGCGCAAAATAAGTTCAGTATCAAATAGATCAACGGTGAATTTACAAAGTCTTTCTACATCAATAACGCTAGATCGATGCATAGCTTTTATGCCATGAGTATCCGAAACCCCGAGCCCAAAACCAAATTTTAATATACTGGAAAAAATAAATGTAGCAAATCTTCTTAGTACTGGCCTGTTATCATTTGCTCCTTCAGTCCTTTTAGATCCAACAACAATTGCTGGTCGATGATCACTATGCTCTCTAATTATTTGAACTGAACGTTCTAAAAAGTCAAAATCATAAAAATCTACATCAAAATTAACTATTATATCTCCACATGCTTCTCTAAGTCCTCTGCGCAATGCTGCACCATAGTCAGGCAATACTTCGGAGAAGAATTTAACATTTTTGATTTCATCTGAAAGTCTTTTTCCAATGTCTCGCGTATTATCACTTGAGCCATTTTCTACAATAATAATTTCAAATACTTCTTTACGAGATTTTAAGTACGCAAAAATATCTTTAGTAGTGTTCTCTAGAGTCTCTGACTCATTAAAAGCAGGTAGTACAACCGAAATCATACTTATCTTTCGTCCCATTTTCCCTATAACTCAAGTATAAAATCAGATTCCTATAAAAATTGTATATAAACACTAACATTATTATTCGTTGGAAGGGTATATGTAAAGTGAAAAATACTAAAAATACAATAATTATTGCCTTTCTTCTAACTTCATTGATTTTATTTTCATACGGTAATTCCTTATTATTATTTTCAAAATCAACAAATGTGTCAGATAATTCAAAGGGTCAATTACTTTTAAACAAAAAAGATGTATCAAATGTAAAACCAAGTAACTTTAAGCATAGTTTAGAAGTAGAACTATCAAAAATATCATTATCTAAGAGTATTGTTGAGCTATTACCAGCTGATTTTTGCCTTATAGGAGAATGGTCAAATTCAGATAAGGAAATAGTGGATTTAAATCCAAATAAGGCTTTAGTTCCTGGTTCAGCATTAAAAATTGCAACTGCAGCAATAGTTTTCTCTAATTTCAAAAAGGACGAGACTTTAGATACAACTATATATGGGCAAGCAACAAATGGTGTTGTAGAAACAGCTTCAATGACAATAAGTGGTGATCCTAGTTTCATTTCTAATAATCCTCCAAATTTAGGTAGACAAGATTATATAGAAAATAAATATACACATACATTTTCAGATTTAGCTAATAAACTATCAGTTTTAAATATTAAGAATATTAAAAAGTTAGTAATAGATACTTCATGGTTCAATATTCCTTCATACAATAAAGAATGGGAATCGAAAAAAAATCAAGTTGGTGCAATGGGAGCATTATTAGTTGATGAAGGATACGAGCAAAATAGTGTATCTTTAGAACCACAAATATACGCATCTAATATTTTAAAAGAAATGTTTTTATCTAAATTTGTAACTATTGGCACTATAGAGTTTTCTAAGAAACAATTAGACCCAAAGTTAACAACAAAAGAGAATTTATTAGCTTCTATTCAAAGTGCTTCTATAGAAAAATTAGTTACTGATATGCTCAAAAATTCTAATAATATTTATGCTGAACAACTCCTAATAGCATCAGCGCATAAATCAATAGGGAGAGTGGATATTGAATCACTGATGAATTTTGCAAATACTCAGCTTAATAAGCTCGTCCCGAATACAGATGGTCTCAAATTTTTAAATGGTTCTGGTTTTTCATATTCTTCTACAATTACTTGTTCAGAATTAATGAGTATTATTTCAAGCGTTTCAAAAAAAGGGATAAATATAATTTCATTGACTTCTAAAGCCGGAATTGACGGTACCTTAGCTAATCGATTTGCTGAGTATAAAAATATTCTTCAAGCAAAAACAGGGACTTTAGATGGAGTTACTGCATTAATAGGTAATATTGATAAAATTCATTTTTCGTTATTGGTTAATGGACAATTCAATGATGCTAAAGGCCATATATACCAAGAGAAAACCGTTGCTCTATTAAAACAATTTCCTTCAATCAACAACTTGAAAATATAACATTTTCGATTTCTAATTAGATTTTGTTATAGAATCAATATATGAAAAGTCCAAATGACATGATAGCTATGGTTAGCGAGTTAATTAATATTATTATTAGCTATGTTAAAAGCCAAACATTAGTTCCGCTAAAAAGGCTTGGTCGATACCTTGGTTTGGGTATTGTAGGTTCTTTATTTATGACTAATGGTGCAATTTTTGTGAGCTTAGGAATATTACGATATTTACAAACTCTAGATGTATTTGATTCAAGTCTGTCTTTTCTACCTTATGTAATTTTAGCGGTTGTTGATATTTGTTTGCTAGGAATAATATTTTTTGTAGCTACAAGACCTACATTGATTCGAGAAAAGTAATGATAAAATCTAATAAAAAATTAAATAAAAAATTAATAGATAATAAAAATGTATCTCGTGATGATATTAAAAATAAAATGGGTGAAATAAATGTCGTGATAGACGAGATAAAATCTAGTTCTACCGATACAATAAAGGTTGTTGCGATTATAGGTATTGGGTTGCTTGTAGGAATTGCTTTCTTTTCTGGTAGAAGACGTGCTATGAGACCTAAAACTTTAATAAACATAGTGAAAACAAGATAATATGCCTAAAAAGATCATCAAAAAAGTTCTTAAAAATACATCGAAAAAAGATGGTTTCTTTTGGAAGTTATTATTTTATGGATCAATCGCAAAAAAAATACTGAAGTGGGTTTTTGCTAAACCAACACCAAAGATAGTTCAACAAATAGATTTAGAACCTGGCGAGTACAAAATAAAAGTTCAAGATTCTAAAACGATAGAGATGTAAAAGTATATGCCATTTTCAATAGGGGATTTAGCCTTAGTAGTAGATAATAAGAGAAAACGATATTTGTTTTCATTAGTAGCTGATGGAGAATTCCATACCCATGCAGGTATTTTGTACCATAATGATATTCTTGAAAAAGATTCTGGTTCACAAGTAAGAAACTCTAAAGATCATGTTTTTATTGTGTTAACCCCAACTATGTCTGACTACATTCTAAAAATGCCCAGAGGTGCACAAGTTATATACCCTAAAGACCATGGAACAATTATCACTTATGCAGATATTTTCCCTGGAGCACGCGTATTAGAATCTGGTGTTGGTTCTGGAGCATTAAGTATCTCTCTATTACGAGCAATAGGAAATACTGGTGAATTAATTGGTTATGACATTCGTGAAGATTTTGCCGAACAAGCAAAAAGAAATGTATATAAGTATATGGGTGATGATGTGCCTTGGAAAGTAGTTGTAAAAGATATTTATAAAGGTATCGACGATACAAACCTAGATCGAATTGTTTTAGATCTACCTGAACCTTGGAACGTTGTTGAACACGCCGAAAAAGCATTAACACCAGGTGGAATATTTATATCTTATGTACCTCAGATAACACAAGCTGTTAGATTGAGAGAAGCTCTTAGTAATTCGAAATTTGCTTTTGAATCCACTTTTGAGACCTTATTGCGTACTTGGAAAATTGAAGGCCAGATTGCCCGTCCAGATCATAGGATGGTTGCACATACAGGCTTTCTTACTGTCGCACGGCTATTGACATATTAGTGCATAGCATTTATTGATCATTTTTCTGCTCAGACATATTAAATTATACAAATAAAACTTTTATTCTCGTTTTTATCATTTATATACACAGTGTTAGCATATGTTTTTGTTAGTCTATACTTAATTATTTAACTGGGGTATTAAATGAAATCGCACATTATCAATATGAAAAATAATCGAATAAATAAATTTTCGATAATCTCTAAATTCTCATTCTTTCTAATATTAACACTAGCCATGATTGTTACTACTGTTTCTTTTGCATTAGATAATAAAAAATCCATAGCCAAGATAGGTGTCTCAAATAATCCAATACTTGCAATGGCATCTACGCCAGGTAGTGATGGTTACTGGCTTGTAGCGAATGATGGTGGAGTATTCACATATGGCGCAGCACAGTTCTACGGATCAACAGGTAGTCAGCGTCTTAATAGACCAATAGTTTCAATTGCTTCTACTCCAACTGGAAGAGGATATTGGCTTGTAGCAAGCGATGGTGGAGTATTTACATTTGGTGATGCACAGTTCTACGGATCAACTGGCAGTATACGACTTAATAGACCAATAGTTTCAATGACTTCGACTCCATCAGGTAGAGGATATTGGTTAGCTGCAAGTGACGGCGGTATATTTGCTTTTGGTGATGCACAGTTCTACGGATCAACTGGCAGTATACGACTTAATAAGCCAATAGTTGCAATGACTTCGACTCCATCAGGTAGAGGATATTGGTTAGCTGCAAGTGACGGCGGTATATTTGCTTTTGGTGATGCACAGTTCTACGGATCAACTGGCAGTATACGACTTAATAAGCCAATAGTTGCAATGACAAAAACTGTAAGCGGTAGGGGATACACATTAGTTGCAAGCGATGGTGGAATTTTTAACTTTGGTGACTCACAATTTTATGGAGCTACAAGCGGCGATTGCTTAGGTGCTCCAACTGTTGGCATTAATACTGCAACTAACGACAGTGGTTATTACACAATTACAGCAGATTCACAATTCTCCAATTTTGGACCCGGACATAGCACCTCTTGTCCACCTCCACCTCAAAATGGTTGCACAGGGAATATAGTAGCTAAGAAAATTATTGTCAGCATTAATCTACAACATTTATGGGCATGTGAGTTTGGAACAGAATATTTAAATACTCCTATAACTACTGGAGCTGAAGGCATAGGTTTTGGAACACCAACTGGGGCATTCTCTATTTACGCGAAACAAAGAAATACTTATCTAGTCGGACCTGGCTATAGGTCATTTGTTTCGTATTGGATGCCATTTTATAGAGGTTATGGATTACATGATGCATCATGGAGACGATCTTTTGGTGTTGGAGGATTTGAACGTGGAGGATCTCACGGTTGTGTAAACATGCCACCTTCAGTTACAAGTTATGTTTATAATTGGGCAACTATTGGCACACAAGTTATAGTGAAACGGTAGTTTATAGTTTAAAGTATAAAAAGTTTATAGTGGAAATTTTATAGTTATCCTTATTTGAATTATAGGGGTATTTACGCTATATTAACTATTTGTCTATTTTGGTATAAACTTTTATTTGTTAATGAAAAAATTGTATATAATGAGTTTTCGAAAAAGTGCAAAAGGTAATGAAGTAGATACAAGATTACCTAATGTGGAAAAATCTAAAAATCAAGGCTCAATATAGATACATTCTCCAGGACATTCCTCAGCAGCCTCTACAACACCGTCTAATTGATCATCATCAAAATTAGCAAGACCCGTAGGCCCACCAGGGTTGAAAACTTTATCACCCTCAACAACGTATGCTAAACCATCATCTAATAATTTAAAAACCTTAGGTGCGATTTCTTCGCATAGCCCATCACCAGTACATAAATCCTGATCAATCCAAACCTTCATGTTATCTTCTTTCAATCTATAAATCTTATAAATATTATATAACCGTATAACACTAACATGCGGATTCTATTCCAAAAATAATATTCTTATAACTATATCGTTAAAGATTCCACAAAACTTGACCGAAATCGTATTAGTCTTAGAATAAGCCCTAGTGAGGAATATTAATGAGTAATTTTATATCAGATAATGAAACAAATGACAACGAAGATACGGCTGACGATACATCAGCGAATTCGTCATACGAAGAATCTAGAAACAATACAATGAAACAAGACGCACAGACTCTAAAAGCCGAGATTGATATTTTACAAAAAAAATTAGTTGATGCGCCTAAGCGCATTCGTACATTAGAAGAAAAACTTATTTCGCTTAAAGCAGAACTTTCTGATTCATCAAGAAGGAATGAAAGATTAAGCGCTACATTGAAAGAAGCAAGAGAGCATATCGCAGCATTGCGTGAAGAAGTAGAAAAACTAACTTTACCTCCTGCTGCATATGGTACATTTCTAGGTATTAACGAAGACGATACTGTTGATGTAATTAGTGCTGGTCGTAAAATGCGTGTGAGTATTCATCCAGATATAGATATAGAAAGCTTAAAAATCGGCGATGACGTTGTATTAAATGATTCGCTAAGTGTAATTCTATCTCGCTCAAGTGATAAGCAAGGCGAATTAGTAATACTACGTGAAGTTATGGAAGATGGAAATCGTGCATTAGTAATGTGTCGTGGTGATGAAGAAAGAGTCTGTGAGCTTGCTGATTCTATTAAAGAAAAGAAATTACGAGTTGGTGAACATTTACTTTTAGACACACGTTCTAATCTTTTAGTTGAAAGAATTGCACGCCCAGAAGTTGAACAACTTTTACTTGAAGAAGTACCTGATATTTCTTACGAAGATATTGGTGGTTTAGATGCACAAATAGAAATGATTCAAGATGCTGTAGAACTCCCATATATTTATGGAGACCTATTTAAAGAGCACGAACTTGAAGCTCCTAAAGGAATTTTATTATATGGCCCTCCAGGTTGCGGTAAAACTCTAATAGCCAAAGCGGTTGCTAATTCATTATCAAAACGTGTTGCTGAAAAAACTGGGGAAAAGAAGAAGAATGCTTATTTCATAAATGTTAAAGGTCCTGAACTTTTAAATAAATATGTGGGTGAAACAGAACGTCAAATACGTTTAATCTTTGAACGTGCTCGCGAAAAAGCTTCAGAAGGAGTTCCAGTCGTAGTATTTTTCGATGAGATGGACTCACTATTTAGAACTCGTGGTACTGGGATTTCATCCGATATGGAATCAACAATTGTCCCTCAGCTTTTAAGTGAGTTAGATGGTGTTGAAATATTAAATAACGTAATCGTAATTGGAGCATCAAATAGAGAAGACCTTATCGACCCAGCAATTTTGCGTCCAGGCCGTTTAGACGTGAAAATAAAGATAGAGCGTCCAACCCAAGAGGCTGCTAAAGAAATATATGCTCAGTATCTAACTTCGTCATTGCCAATTGCAGAAGACGAGCTTAAGAAATTTGATAACGACAGAGAAAAGACAATACAAAGTATGGTATCAGAAGCTGCCAGCATAATGTATGAAGAGTCTGAAGCAACACAATTCTTAGAAGTCACATATCAAAATGGCGAAAAAGAAATATTGCATTTTAAAGATTTTTCTTCAGGTGCAATGATAGAAAATGTTGTAAGACGTGCAAAGAAGTTAGCTATAAAACGAAATATTGCTGACGGGCCAAAAGGTATAAGCACCCAAGATCTGATTGATTCTATACATCAAGAATTTAGAGAGCAAGAAGATTTACCTAACACAACTAATCCTGATGATTGGGCAAAGATATCCGGCAAGAAAGGCGAACGTATTATTTATATTCGTACTTTGATTCAAAAAGGCGATGAAACAACAGGCGGCAAAGAAGTTGAACGTGTTGCTACAGGACAGTATCTATAGTCAGCTTAAAAGGTTTTCTTTTCGCTTCTTAAATACATTATTTGTTTTTTATTATCTTGGCCTACAATGAAATAGTCTTCTTTTGCTAGTTGTATTTCACTTATGATTTCATCTAGATCATCTCTTCTAACCTCGATACAATTACTAAAATCTCTATCTACATCTTTATCAATTATTTCCTGTAGTTCTAAATCTGAAGGAAGTTGACAGGTATATGAAAAAGTTTTTAGAGGTATGGAATGATGTGCTTCCAATGCATTTATTATCTTTAAATCACCGAATTTTGTATGAGTTGCAACTGATTTATCAAAATACTGAGCTATACCTATTTGAGCGTGACAACCAAGCATTTGTCGATAGAAAGAATAAGCATAAGCTTTAATTTTTTTTCCATTACCTTTTACCATAGAAGTAAAACTAAAACCAACAATCTGATTACTCGCACTTGGTATAGCTAAATAAGATGCCGTCGGAATCAATTCATCATCTTGAATATGTTCGAAATTATCTTCGACCCCCGATATGGTATTTTCTTTCCTCATATAATCAAGTCTTGTATTTAATGCATTCTTAATCTCAGCAGGTATATTTCCTCCGAGATCACGAATCATAACAAAAGCTGAAGGAAATAAACAACAGTCTACAAAAACCCAACCAGGCATTCCCATATAATCACCGTAAAGAGCCATATTCATTGCACGTAACAAAATTCCTGTACGCATATCTTTTGGATCAGAAGCATTAATCGCTTGGACATCTCTACCTAAAACTTTTTCAGGGATCGAGCTTAAATTGGTAGAAGCCGTATAAGCATAGATCTTATCCATTGTTATCCCTAATCACATTTTTCAAATTCTTAATTTGTTCGTTTACTGAGTCAATACTCGTAGAGCCGTATCCTACTTTAGAATTTACACATGATATCCCTGGTTCATTTAGCATTGAAAGAATTTTTGTTTTAAATGCCGGTTTGGCTAATATTTCAATTGCCTGTGCAACAAGTTCCTCGTTTTGTAATTTAGCTACCATGAAAGACTTGAGATCGTCATCTTGCTCAATATCTTTAATTAAGACACTAACTAAAATACTCTTCTCACGTGAATACCTAACTAATGCACCTAAAAATTGATGTGCTTTACGAAATGGTAAGCCTTCGAATACAAACTGGTCAGAAAAATCCGTTATAGCTAGAAGCTCATCTTCGCAACTCTTAGCAATACTTACATCATTGAATTCAATACTTTCAACTAGAGAAGTTAATGCTGGCAACATTGAAAACATTTTTTCAAATGAATCATACATTGGTTTTTTAGTCACTGATAAATCTCGAGAATAAGAATATGGTAAATCTTTTAAGACCATAAAGCCAGTTAATAAGTTAGATATAGCTAATGATGATCTACCTCTAACTATTTCCGCAGTATCTGGATTCTTCTTTTGAGGCATCATTGAAGATGTGGAAGAAACTTCGTAGCCCAGGGTAATATATGAAAATTCGCTAGAGCACCAAATTACAACTTCGTTTGCAAACCTGCATAAATGAGTTGCTATTTTTGAAGTTACAAAAAGAATATCTAATATAAAATCTCTATTTGCCACAACATCAATAGAGTTGTTGAATTGTTCTTCAAAACCTAGCTCTTTAGCTGTTTCTTTTTCATCTAATAAAAATGTCGAACCAGCAACGGCTCCTGCTCCTAATGGGGATTCGTTCAACGAATCAATCACAAAGTCCAATGTTGCGAGATCTCTTTTGATAGGCCATGCGTGTGCTAAAAGATGGTGTGCTAAAAGGACTGGTTGTCCACGTTGTAAGTGAGTATAACCTGGTATTATCAATTTTTTATTAAAAGCTTTTTCACTTAATTTTATTAAAGATTCAAGATAGTTTAATAATTGAATTTTTAATTCAATCAACATACTCTTTGCATATAAAGTTAGTGCTGTTACCACTTGATCATTCCTGCTGCGACCCGTATGAACTTTGCTGGCTAAAGTCTTGTCATCACACAATTCACTTATTTTTGCTTCAAGCGCCATATGGCAATCTTCAGCTAATTCATCGTATGCCCAATCGTTAGCCTCAAAATATTCTCCAGCCTTTTCTAGTACAGATAGCAACTTGACCTTTTCTGAAGAATTTATAATCCCCGCACGTGCTATTGCCCTGATGTGAGCTCTAGTACCAATAATATCAAATGGGAGTATGAGCCTATCGGGAGAACCGCCTAACAATAATTTTGAAACTGCAGGATTAAATTTTTCGCCTTGACCCATGTGAATCCATGATGATGACTTTTGCTCCATGGGTAATCTTTCTTTAATATAGTTTTGTTACTTGGTTTTTTATTTTTGATTCTAAAGCATAGATTTTTGAAAAACCCTCTGCGTCTTTGCCAGTAAATGAAAGTGATTGTTCACCATAACTAGCTCCATATCCTAAAATACTATTAGTCGACTTATAACCCATGACCACAAAATTATTTGCTACAAGCTTAATTCTGACTTCACCAGTAATATCACTTTGACAAGAATCAAAATATGATTTTATATCATCGATACTTGGGTCAAGATACAGACCTTCATGAATTAATCTTTCATATTCAGCAGATATTATTTTAGATAGATAAAGTTGCGACTTAGTTAAAATAGATTTTTCTAATTCTCTGTGTGCTTCTATTAAAAGTATTGGTGCTGGTGCAGCAACTCCTACGCGACCCTTCGAACCCAATACCGTTGAACCTGTATGAATAGCCCTGCCAATACCATATTCGTCACCTAATAAATTTAATGCTTCTATGAGATCTACAGCATTCTGTTCTTTGGAATTTAATGAAATTGGAACACCTGAGGCAAAACCAATTACTATTTCTTGAGGGTTTGTTTCAATATTGATATTATGACCTGCAGCTTCAAAGGCCTCATCTGGTAGATAATTCCATGAGCCTGTATATATTTTTTCTCCATTTTCTTCTATAAAATCTGCTTGAGTTTCGACTCCACCAATAGTTGTTCCCCAAAGGCCTGCATTAATTGAGTACAAAGGCTTTTCTGGTATTGGCATATTATAACTTCTAAGTGCATCTATGTGATTTTGTCTGCTCCAGTTAAATTCACGTACCGGAACTTTTATTTCTATTTCTGGAGCAAGAACTTGAATTGCCATATCAAACCTAAATTGATCATTACCAGCTCCAGTTGAACCATGCGCAATTACCTGAGCGTTAATTTCTTTAGCGTATTGCGTTGTTAAAATGGCCTGAAATCCTCTTTCAGCACCAACCGACAGGGGATATACACCACCTTTAAGCACATTTCCTTTTATTAAATATTGAATTACTTCTTGGAAATATACTTGTTTAGCATCTATTAACTTGTGTGAAACAGCACCAAGTAATTTAGATTTATTAGCAATCTCAATTCTATCTTGTTCAGTTAATGCCCCAGTATCGACTGTACATGTATATACATCGTATTCTTTTGATAGATCAACTAAGCATCGAGAGGTATCTAGTCCACCTGAAAATGCTAATACTAATTTGGTTTTTTCCATTTATTAATTCTAACAAATAGACCTAGACATATACCAAAAACTATATAGTTAAACTCTATTTTCTAGTAATAATTGATAAGTAGTAATTTTAGAAGCTAGATATAACGAAATATCTTCTTTTTCGAAATTTAAATATGACATCAACGCTGGATAATCTGATTTAGCCTTATTTATAGATTTAAACGCGCTAACCTTATGGTTATGGCTATTGCAAAAATTATGGGTATTGAAACTGAATACGGAATTATGTCTAATGGTACTGATTCTCAATATCAAAACCCTATGACTTCATCTGGTTTATTAATTAATGCTTATTTGCATGGTTCGCGTACAGAATTTGATTTCGCTGATGAAACACCAGCACAAGATGCACGTATTGAAGTTAATGAACCTCCGTCTATATTTCCTGAAACACATTTAATTAATGCAATGCTTACCAATGGTGCAAGATATTATGTCGATCATGCCCATCCTGAATATGCATCACCAGAAGTAAGCAATGCTCTAGAAGCTGTATTGTATGATCGCGCAGGAGAAGAAATTTTGCGACGATCAATGTTAGAAGCCAAAAATATTATTGATGGAGAAATTATTGTATATAAGAACAATACTGATTCAAAAGGTAACTCCTACGGCACACATGAGGGATATCTTGTACAGCGTAACGTTCCTTTTACAACACTTGTAAATTCGTTAACATCACATTTCGTTTCTAGACAAATATTTTGTGGTGCTGGTAAAGTTGGTTCAGAATTACATGCATCTAATAATAAGGTGGATTTTCAAATAAGTCAGCGTGCAGATTTTATGGAAGAACCAGTTGGACTTGAAACTACGATGAAGAGGCCAATAGTAAATACTCGTGATGAACCACATAGCGATGCTAGTAAATATAGAAGATTACACATTATTGTTGGGGATGCAAACATGTGCGATGTTTCAACTTTTTTAAAGCTAGGAACAACTGCAATTATTTTAGCCATGATTGAAGATGATTTTGAAGACTTCAATAACAATCTATGCGTATTAGTAGAACCTGTTAAATCAATAAAAGAAATTAGTCACGATACAACTTTAAAAGTAAAAGTAGAAACTAATAAAGGTTTCATGACAGCATTAGATATACAAAAATCAATACTTGATTCCGCTAAAAAATATATCTCTTCCTGTACATCTGAGCAAATAGAACTTATAGGTGGAAATATAGCGCATGAAATTTTAAAAAGATGGGAGGATGTTCTTGCGAAACTTGAAACCAATCCTGAAAGTTTAAGTGGTCAAGTTGATTGGATAACAAAAAAGAAAATTATTGATGGCTTTAAATTAAGAGATAATTTAGAAGCTAATGATCCAAAACTTTGTGGCATAGATGTTCAATATCATGATATTAGAAAAGGTAAGCTTTTCGATAAAATGCGTATTCGTGGTGAGATTGAAGCATTGGTTAGCGATAAAGAAATAGTAAACAGTGTTGATAACCCTCCAGAAACAACAAGAGCGTATTTTAGAGGAAGTGTTTTAAAGAAGTTCGCTAAAAACGTCCATAGTGCAAATTGGGATAGCGTAACTTTAGATATTGGTTCTTCCACTTTAAAAAGAATTCCAATGATGGAACCCACGAGAGGCAATAAAGATAGTGTTCAAGGTCTTTTAGATAGTTGCGATACACCTATTGAACTTATCAATAAATTAGAAGAATAGTATTCGCAAAATAAATTCAAGCATTTACGGATTAGATACGATACTAATAGTGTTATAAGATAACACTATGAGGAGCTAGAAATTTCACTTAGGTAAGATTTCTGTTAGGGTTATACGAAAGCTTAAGGAGTACGCATAATGGCTGAGCAACAACGTAAATCTAAACCAACTTCCAAATCTAAAGATACCGAAGTAGATGATGTAGAACTTAAAAGTGATGAAAAAAAATCGGAAGAGATAAAAGAAGATCTTGATGATCTACTAGATGAGATCGATGGTGTATTAGAGACCAATGCCGAAGAATTTGTAAAAAACTATGTTCAAAAAGGTGGGCAATAGAGCTCTAAATGATGTTTAAAAGATTCATATTAATAAATTGTCCTGGATTAGGTGTAGGAAATATCCGCAACACATCATCAAGTGAACATTCTCTAGAAAAGTTATTAAAATACGCTTACACTAAAGATTTAAAACCAAATCTAGCGGGATTAGAAACAATCGGGCTAGGTGCTTTTGTTAAATTTGCAAGCCCTATAGCTCGTAAGGTTTCTACAACAGCAATGCTGGCTGCTAAAACTATTCATGGTGAAGATGATTTTTCAGCATACATAGAAATTGGCGGTGGAGATAAAGACAATATGGGGATCTGGGGTCAGCTTGAAAACCTTAGTCTGATATCAATCTGTAATGATGATACTCTTTTGCCTACAAGTGAATTCGTTGATGTACAAAGCGATGGGGAAGCAGTATCCACAATTTTAGAATACCTAAGCGCACCTTTAACAAGGAACGAATTAATAGTTGCCACGCTAAATGATTATCGTCAGTCAGCTCTAGAAAAGAATCCGACATTCGCAACAGCATGTTTATCTCAGTTCTCTTGTTTAATAGAAAAATGTATAATAGAACTTGGCAATGAAGACGCATTAATGGCTTTTTCTTCAACAGCCATAGATGCATCCATTGAAAATAATGAGAATAATACAGAAAATAATTTTAGAAACGAATTATTGCCGATGTTTTTCTACACACCTTCAGGACAAACTAATGATCTTGGACTTAGGCTTCTATGTGATATAGGCCCGAGTATCGCCGACTTTTTTGATATAGATCGTAGCAACTTTGCAGGTGCGACAATGGGTAAGTGGCTATTTAAAAAATCAAATCCACAAATTGAGCAAGAAACTTCATTACACTCTTAGGAGTTATGAAAATACAATACACAAACACTTCTAGTCCAGGTACGTCTTTTATAGAATTTCTAAATCAGAATCAACCCGACTTGCTACCTCAGAATCAAGAATTTTCCAATGCAATTGCAGAAGAAATATCGAATCTTCCACATGCCACCACAACTGTAGCTTTAAGATATAAAGACGGCGTTGTAATGGCAGGAGATCGCAGAGCTACTGCAGGATTGACAATCGCTAATCGAATGATGGATAAAGTTATGCCAGCAGATTCTCATTCAGGTATTACAATTGCAGGTACCGCTGGTATTGCAATGGAACTTGTAAGGCTTTTTCAAGTACAACTAGAACATTACGAAAAAATGGCAGGAGAACCTTTAAGTTTTGAAGGTAAAGCTAATCAACTTTCTTTTATGATTAGAAATAATCTCCCAATGGCAATGCAGGGGCTAATGGTTGTACCGTTATTTGCTGGGTACGATCTACTAAAAGAACAAGGCAGAGTTTTTAGTTACGATGCAACTGGTGGAAGATACGAAGAATTCGATTTTACAGCGTCAGGTTCTGGCTCTGTACATGCAAGAAACTGGATCAAAGCTTCTTTTAACACAACGTTGAGCGCAAAGGCTGCAATCGATATAGCTATACGATCACTTTTTGCTGCAGCAGATGAAGATGCAGGAACTGGCGGTCCGGACTTAGTAAGAAAGATATTTCCAACTGTCGCAACAATAGATAAAGACGGAATTAATTTTTTGAGTGATGCCGATATAGCGAAAAGAGCTACTGCTTTACTTTCAGGCCCTGAACAGGGAGGAACTAAATAATGACTAATCCCTATTATGTATCACCAGAACAAGTCATGAAAGATCGTGCTGATTATGCACGAAAAGGTATTGCACGTGGTAGATCACTTGTTGCAATTGAGTATGATTTAGGAATTGTCATGGTTGCTGAAAACCCTTCTAAGTCTTTACACAAAATTTCTGAAATATATGATCGTATTGCTTTTGCTGGAGTTGGAAAGTACAACGAATTTCAAATGTTGCGAGATGCAGGTGTACGTCTAGCTGATCAAAAAGGTTATGCATATTCGCGCGAAGATGTTGTAGCTAACGAATTGGCAAACACATACGCACAGTCGTTAGGACAGGTTTTTACTCACGAGATGAAACCATTTGAAGTAGAAGTTCTAATTGCTCAAATTGGTTCTGGAAAAAAACCAAATGAGATGTTTCATGTTTTGTATGATGGAACAGTTATGGATGAATCAAGATTTTGTGTATTAGGCGGAAATGCTAATGACATCGAAACTCAACTTGAAGCTGATTACGCAGAAAATATGAGCTTGGATGATGCTATAAAACTTGGTGCAAAAGTTTTAAAACCTGGTGACGAAGATCAACTCGATCCATCAACTTTAGAAGTTGGCTATCTAGATAGAACTAAAGAACACCGTTGTTTTAGACGAATGAAAAGAAGCGAAATTGAAAAAATATTCGCTAAATAAATTTCTGCAATAGATGGCCTATTTAACATTTTGGTGGATAAAATATCCATCACTCTAAGAAAAGAAAACTTGATTTGAAAAAAAGAATCTACGGTATCGAGAATGAATACGGAGTTACTTGCACATTTAAAGGCCAACGTCGTTTAAGTCCAGACGAAGTTGCGCGTTATCTTTTTAGGAGAGTTGTCTCTTGGGGTAGATCTTCAAACGTATTTTTAGAAAACGGTTCACGACTATATTTAGACGTAGGTTCTCACCCCGAATATGCAACACCGGAATGCGATAATTTAAGCGATCTTGTTGCTCATGATAAAGCTGGTGAGCGTATACTAGAAGGTTTAGTGCAATCTGCAGAGAAACGTTTACGTGAAGAAGGTATACGAGGAGAGATTTATCTTTTCAAAAATAATACTGATTCAGCGGGCAATAGTTATGGTAGTCACGAGAATTATCTTTTACGAAGAGAGGCAGATTTTGAAAAAGTTACCAATGTTTTAATACCATTTTTGGTCACTCGACAAATTTATACAGGGGCTGGAAAAATCATCCAGACTCCTAAAGGCTCTATATATTCTATGAGTCAGCGAGCCGAACATATTTGGGAAGGCGTTTCTAGCGCAACCACACGATCACGTCCAATAATTAATACAAGAGATGAACCTCATGCTGATGCAGAAAAATACAGACGTTTACATGTAATTGTTGGTGATTCAACTATGAGCGAGTATACGACATTTCTTAGAGTTGGTACTACAGCAATTATTTTAAGAATGCTCGAAGAAGATCCTGCACCTTGGAGAGATTTGACATTTGAAAATCCTATTAGAGCAATTAGAGATATTTCTTTAGACACTTCAGGAAAGAAACCTCAACGACTTTCAAATGCACGCGATGTAAGTGCGTTTGATGTACAAAGCGAGTATCTAACGCGAGCTTTACGTTTTGCTTCACGCAGAGGTCTTCCAAAAGAAGAACAAAAAGCATTAAACATGTGGGAACATGTTATGACTAAATTTGAGAAAGATCCATTTTCCTTATCAACCGAAGTTGATTGGGTAATAAAACATAATCTTATACAGACTTACGCCAAGAAACATAAACTGGAGTTATCGCACCCAAAAATACAGTTATTAGATTTGCAATATCATGATGTAAATCGTAATCGTGGTTTGTACTATCTTTTAGAAAGAAATAATAGAGTTGAGAGAATAACTGATGATGAGACAATTTGTGAAGCAATGACGCTTGCTCCTCAAACTACTCGTGCTCGACTTAGAGGTGAATTTATTAAAGTTGCTAAAGAGAAAAAGCGAGATTATACAGTTGATTGGGTGCATCTAAAGCTCAATGATCAGGCACAACGTACTGTAATTTGTAAAGATCCTTTTTTGAGTCACGATGATAGGGTAGAGCGTTTAATAGCTTCACTCTAGGAGTTTCTATATTAAAAGTCATCCACAAAGTTGCATTATTTATTTATTATAATATACCATATAGGTCAATACGCAATTTATTGGAGGTTAGATGTCTATAACGACCACGTCGCATGAACCTACCATTAGAGAAAAATGTGCAAATTTATTTGTCTCGAAAATACCTAAGTTTCATATTCCTGAAGATACTCGGGTAGTGATTCTTGGTATACCTGGTTTTTTATGCACCAATGCTGCTCTTAAACCAGGAATTGATGGGCTCAACCAAGATGGGATTGTTTATATAGACTGGGGAGAGCTCTTAGATATAGGGTTTACAAATAATATAATCCAACATGTATCTAACTGTATAGATGCTTTAAGTCAGGATTTTGGTGGACCAATATATGTACATGGCAATTCCCTCGGTGGTTTTTTAGCACATTTTGCCGCATATTCAAACCCAGAGTCGTACAACGACTCATACTTACTGCATCTCCACATTTGTTAACACTTAACCCAGACACTCTAAAAGCACATACAAATATTGCACCATTTATTGGGCCAATGACTAACCGTGTATTTAGAAGATATATTAGCCATGACACGATTTCTCTATGGGAACGTTTTCGCAATAATGATCCATGCGACGAGGTCCAAAGATTTAAAGAAATAATGAATGGTATTGATGTACTTTCTTTTGCTGGCGCAACTGATACTACTGTACTTGGACGTGCTTGTTTAAGTGAGCGACAAAGTGACTTTTTAGCAATTTTACATGAAAATCCTAATATTCCTTTCAGTATGTTGCCAGAGCCCGATGCAAGGTTTAAAGGACATGTTCTTCCTGGTGATCACGCCGACGTATTTGCTAATGCTGTTCCGATAATAAGGTATTTAGCAAGTAAGCCAATCGATACTCCATTACCAATAGAACTCCAAAAACTAATATTGCCGATTACAGAGATGCAGGGTCTACCGTCAAAGACTGCAAGAGAAGTTATGTCACAATTTGTACTTACGTCTCTGCCTAATATTCCTGTATTCGATTTACAAAAGAGGGTAGACGCTCTACTAGGGTCTTTCGGTTCATTTACAAGAAGAACAAATACTCCGAATCGAGATCTAGTTCCTCCCATAGCACTAACGAATTCGCCATTAGTCAACTAGGCGTTAACTAGAGAAATAGTAATTATCAAAAATATTTTACAAATAGGACATAGCATGGCTATACTGAGCATTACCTAATCATATTAAAATAGGGAGAAGATAATGCCACCAGATTCAAAACGAAGAAATACTGTAACTCTTCATCGACCTCCTAGTATCTTAAACCCTAAATTCGTGCACCCATTGAATGCAGATCAGCAAGAAGAAGCTGCGCGTGTATTTCAAGATGCAATCAATAGCTTAACTGGCAATTTTAACAGACCATCTATGCTGGCATTACGAGCAGAGGGTAGAGAAATACTACGTGCCCTTCGTCATCCTCGTGATTTTAATTATGTTATTCCTAACCCAAACATTGAGAACACTAAAAAAAGCGTATATTTTATACCCGGCACAGGCGCACCTGGTGCTTCTTTAATAATGTTGTTAAACCGTATTGTTTCAGGCAACTCAGAATATGCTGCATCAAACCGTGGAACAAGATATAACACCAATGCTAGTGGTGATATTTTTGCAGAGGGTTGGTCTACTTATAAGCCTAATATTGGCCCAACCCCTTGGATTATACACGATGAAATAAAAAAGATAATTGATCTTGTTGAACGTACTGGTAGTCCAATTACAATTGTAGGGCATTCATTAGGTGGAATGTATGGACTTATACTCGCACGAGCACTAGGTCCAGAATATATTGAACATGTAATTGCGGTAGGTTCACCTTGTCAATTTGATCTTAACACTGCAAGAACATCTACAAATGTAGGTTTTGCTGCAAATATCATGGAGGCAATAGTGCCATTTATGGATGAAAATTTGCTTAATAGCCTGATACCCGAGGAGTTCCTAGCACCACTTGGAATACAATATACTGCTATATATGGCGTAGGTAGTCAAAAAAAATATGGTGATGGAATAGTAAATCCCTTCTCTTGTATACCACCAGATAATGAAGGTTATTTAGGCTTAGCTGTACCTAATGCCCATATGAGTATGATTACGGATCCATCTATCGCCAAATTGATAGAACACCTAATCATTCATGGAAACCAAGGTGAACTTCCTGATGATATATCCTCAATTCTTGCAACACCTGAGGATATAGCTAGGTGTAAAGCTGAATTCGATTTCATATCAACAGATACAGCTGGAAGGACCTATTCTATAGATCCACAAAGTAAAATTTTAGAACTTTTAGAACTCACGCCAAATGGTCGGGATGTATTTAGAGCATTTTTGCGAAGGGTCTTAACGGGTACTTATGAAATCCCAGAGTTGGATCCTAATCATGGAAGACCACACGGCATAGCACCAACGACGCGAATCGATAATAGCAATACACCAAGTAGTGCTTCCGTGGGCTCATCTTTAGATCAACTAGATGCACTAGTTAGAACAGGTCCACCAGATCATCTATTTATCGGTGCTGACGGAACAAAGACATCTGGTGTAGTCGTTCACGTAGAGCTACCGTGGGCTCATCTTTAGATCAACTAGATACACTAGTTAGAACAGGTCCACCAGATCATCTATTTATCGGAGCTGTCAGCACAAGATAATTTGATGCAGAAGGTCCCGTATTTGGTGCCTAACTACCTCTTGGAGGTCTGAGCTCTTGTAAACTTGAGTAATGGCAAATTATTCAAAACATAAGGTAGCTTCAATAATCGAAAACCGTGAGGGCTTAACAAAGATTCGCCTAAGTGATGGTTCACGTGCATATAACATAATCCAAAACTGTGGTGAAGTGGCTATAGGCGACGAAGTGATAGTAAATACCACTGCAGTCGATCTTAATCTTGGGACAGGCGGATGGCATTTTGTTTTGTGGAATCTAAAATACGATTCACTCTCGACCAAGTCCTCTGGTCACATAATGAAACTACGATATAGTGCGCTTCAATTTGAATCGGGAGTAGCAGAAGAATTCAATGGTTATACTACTCAAGATAATATTTCAGGTTGTTCTGTTATAGCAGCACCATTATTTTCTCAAGTAGCACCCATTGCCACATTTATTAAAAACAAGAACTCAAAGCTAAAAATTGCGCTTGCTATTTCAGATTCAGCAAGTCTTCCTCTAGCTATCTCGGACTTAATGATTAGATTAAAAGAACTAGATTTAGTTGATACTTCTATAACTTTTGGTCAAGCATACGGTGGTGACATTGAAGCTATTAACATTTTTACAGCATTACTTAGCGCACGCCATATCGCAAATGCCGATATAGTCATCGTGACAATGGGCCCCGGTATTGTTGGCACTGGTACACAATTTGGATATAGTGGGATTGATGTTGCTTATCATCTAGATAGTGCTAAATCTCTCGAGGCTAAAACTTATGGAGTTTTACGTGCATCTAGCGCTGATCCTCGTGAACGCCATCAAGGAATATCACACCATTCAATTACTACGTTTTCTAAAGCAACTCATGAGAAACATAATCTTGGCCTTATTGACAATGACGAAAAATACACTAAAATCATGAGAGATCAACTTGAAAAAGCACGAATCTATTCTTCCCATAATGTAGTTGAAGTTCAAAGTATTGGAATAATAAAAATGATGCAAGATATTCAACTAGAAGTTTCCTCAATGGGAAGACCAGCTGATCAAGATGAGCTATTTTTCGAATCTGCATGTGCTAGTGCACAGCTAGCAATCGCTGATTTAGAGAATTAAAAAATACTTATGACTACAAAAGTTGAGAGATTGATCAATTTAATTGCAATTCTTAGCGATACAATGCGGCCACTTACCCAACATGAAATTGTTAACACTGTACCGGGGTACAATTTAAATACTAAAGCAACTTCGCGTCGAACTTTTGAACGAGATAAAGATGAATTGCGTAATTTAGGTTTTGATATTTCTTCGACTCCTACACCAATGGGTGATTATGGCTACAAAATAAATAAAGATAATACTTTTTACTCTGTATCATTAACTGCTCAACAGAGAAATATTGTTCAATGTGCAATTGCAATGTATAGCTCCAATGAATCGCTTACATCTAAATCTTTAACGAAATTAGGTGGCACAAACCCTGAAAACGAATTGAATTCAGTGATTTCATTAAGTCTGCCAGAAAATGTAGATGTACTTTATCGACTTTGCGATAATTCTTCGACTATATCTTTTAAATATAGAGATAGTTTCCGACGAGTCAAAACAAAAAAACTCTTAGCAAAAGGTGGGTACTGGTATCTTGAGTGTTTTGATTTAGATAAGAAAGAACTTAGGAATTTCAGGATAGATAGATTATCAGATATTGCAGTAATAGATGTATCCCAAATGACTACTGAAGAAAATGGTGACAATAATGAAATTGCAGAAGAGATTGAGAGTGAAGTTGAGATAGTGGTGGAAGTTCACAAGGACTTAGAACCGATCTTTATTAGAGAATGGAATACCACGAAAACAGAAAAGGGATTATTCAAATTTACAATACCAAGAATCGATATTTTTACAATGAGGTATTTTGACTATGTAGGCTATGTGAAAATTGTAGAACCTATAGAATTAAAGATTGAAGTTGAAAAAATAATTGCAAAAGTTCTCGATTCAATGAAAATGGTATGATCATGCCACCCAAAAGCACAAAAGATGGCGGACATATAGAAAGACTAATATCTATAGCATATTTATTGACAACGCGTGATGAAATTGCGTTAGATGAACTTGAAGAACGATTCAATGTAAATACTCAACAGATAGAAGAAGATTTGAATCAATTAATGTATTGTGGCCTGCCACCATATTCACCAGATCAACTTTTTGATATTTCTATAGAAGATGGCTTCGTTTCAATGTTTTATAACGACGTTTTTATAGCACCATTGAAGCTAAATAATTCAGAACGAACAAATGCGACTATTGCTCTGACAAGACTCAGAGAAAAGACAAACCTCGAAGAAAAAAAACAAATAGATGAAATACTTCTTCTACTTAATTCTTCGAAGAAACAATCTATAAAAATAGATAATTCATCAGAATATATTGATTTATTTCAAAAAGCTATCGATAAAAATCTATCTGTCAAAATTGTCTATCTTTCATTAAATTCTGGTAATTTAGATGAGCGTGAAATTGATCCTAAAAAGATATTAACAACAGCATCAACAAGTTATATACATGCTTATTGCCACAGAGATAAAACAATGAAACTATTTCGTACAGATCGAATATCCAGAGTTGAACTCACAGATCATATGAGCGAATCTGATATTGGTGATACAACTTTAGAAATCAATAGTCAAAGCCAAACACCTTTTGTTTCTTCGGTCAAAGACTATATCATCTTAGAAATTGATAAAGATTTAGCTTGGATATTAGATACATATCCTCATGAAATAATAAACTTAAAAAATAATGAATATAAGCTAGAAATCTCGAACCCGTTTGTAGCTGCTAGATTATTCCTCAAAGCAAGTGGTTCATTAAAATATATTAGTGGTACGCTTGATTTAGTAAGTATATTAGAATCAATTAAGACAATTAAATCAAGGATATCTAATACTTACAATTAAACGGTTTGTCATCTGTTTTCATATATCTTTATGCGAGATATAACATTGAAAAACTACTAGAATTAGAAATTGTGAATCTCATGCAAATAGGATCTGTTAGATCTAAACCAATTATTGAAACGATATTTTTGGTTGTAGTAGCTATTTTGGTTGCAATTGTAGTCAGGTTTTTCTTATTACAACTTTTTTATATACCCTCTGGATCCATGGAGCCAACTTTACAGATTAATGACAATGTATTTGTAAATAAAATGTCGTATCAATTTAATAGTATTGAACGTGGCGATATCGTAGTTCTAGTTGCACCTGAAAGCGTCAGTCAAAACAATGAGGAAATAAAAGATTTAATTAAGAGAATAGTTGGGCTGCCTGGGGAGACAATTGAAGGTAAATGTTCTGACGGTGTTAATAAGTGTAAGGTAAAGATCTATATAACTAAACCTGGTGGAATGCCACAACTACTAAAGGAACCTTACCTTAGTAACGACCCCTTTTATACGTCATATGCTCCATTTGATGCAATAGCTGTTCCTAATAACTCCGTATTATTACTCGGAGATAACCGAGCGAACTCATCTGATGGGCGAGTGTTTGGACCTGTTAATACAGATAAAATAATAGGACGTGCTTTCTTTCGCATATGGCCTATCAGACGGGCAGGACTTCTTTAAAGAAACAAAGCATCTACATTTAATGAATTTGCTTTTTCCATTTGTCTTTCAAATGAAATCGAATGAACACAACTTTGTAATCCGAATTTAGAACATAAAGCAATGTGGCCTTTGCTAACTGTATCTATATCAAAATTGATCCCAGTTATACCAGAAATTGAATATTTGTAAAACAACAATTCATAATCTTTAGACTTAGTTTTCGGAGACAAAGTTATATACTTAGTTTTTGATATTTCTAATATATCTACTAGTTTCTCGTTTAAATATGCCTCATCTACAAATAAAGTATCTATATTTCTCAGTGTTTTTTCCAGAATATGTAAAAATTGTTCGTTTTTAATGATTTTCTTTGATGGAACGAGCGAGAGGGCAATATTGTCATTCAATTTTCTTAAAACATTTTTAATAGATTCACTCGATGATTTTGATACATCTTTTAGATCAACTACCAGGACTTTATCAATAAAATCTTCTATATTGAAATCTTGATTATTAATATGTTTAAAATTGGCCAATTTATAAATTATCACGCCTAGTATTCTGCCACATTTTTATCCACCACGCATGGTAACAAAATCAGGACATTTCGGAAACTTATCATAAAGGCATGGCCAAGACTGACCGAAAGTATATATATGAAAAAGATCTATTAAAAAATAGATTTACAAAATAGGAAGGTGCTCGAAATGACTACTATAAGAGCCAACTGCCCCCACTGTGGAGACGTACAACTTAGAGCACAAGATTTGACGGTTAGAACTATACCTGGTCAAGATCATGGTAGTTACTCATTTACCTGTCCTAGCTGTGCCAGAGCTGTAGCAAAAGATGCATCTAAACGAATCATTGATCTTTTAATATCAACTGGAGTAACTATTTCAGTATTTAAAGCACCGTCTGAGCTATTTGAAACTAAAATTGGACCAACAATAAATGCAGATGATCTCTTAGATTTTCACTTATTATTACAAGACGAGTCTTGGTTTGAAAAATTAAATCTTCAAGTTAGATCTAGCAATAACCAAGACCGCGAGATCTTATAAACAGTTATTACTCATCCAATTTTAGATAAGTTATATTTTCCGCATTTTTGCGAACTAGTATTATATAAAATTCTTTATATAGGAGTGTTATGAGTCTTGGTGGACCAGAAATATTAGTAATATTTTTCATTGCGCTACTTGTATTTGGTCCTGATAAATTGCCTTCAATGATGAAAACAGTAGGCCAAACTGTTGCCGAACTAAAAAAATATCAGAATATAGCAAAATCAGAAATCGATAAAGCAATTAATATGGCATCTTCCGATAGTAAGGATTCTTCTTCGCATATTGAAACATCTAATATTCGTCCAGAGCAATCTAAAATTACTAATAATGATCAAGAGATAACAAAAGATGACAAATCCAATAAGACTCATATAGAAAAAGTAATGCCAATAATTGATGATGAGCCTAAATAATAATGAAATTACAACTTAAAAGTAATACCACAAAAGCTAACGAATCAAATGATTCCACGATGCCATTTCTGTCCCATTTCGCTGAATTGAGAAAAAGAGTATTCATTTGTTTTATAGCTGTGATACTTGGTGCTTGTGTTGCATATATATTTGCACCGAATATCATTAAGTGGATAGCAGAGTTTTATACACATGCTTCAAAACAAAAAGGTGCAAAATTATCTCAAACTGCTGTTTTAGATGGATTCTTACTAAGAATAAAAGTAGCAACATATGGTGGATTAATTTTTGCAAGTCCGGTATGGCTCTATCAACTTTGGCGATTTATTACACCAGGTTTAAAACGAAAAGAGAAAAGGTATGTTATACCATTTATTTTAACTTCAATTCTATTATTTCTTTTTGGTGGGGCAGTATCAATATTTACTCTAACTAAAGCATTAGATTTTTTACTTACCTCAGGTGGCGTTGATTATAATCAAGTTATTAATGCTTCAGGTTATGTGACTTTTGTTGTATTAATGTTTATAGCATTCGGTCTTTCTTTTGAATTTCCAGTGTTGCTTTGCTTCCTATTAATTGCAAGAGTGATCAAAACGAAACAGCTAAGTAGCTGGAGAAGAGCCGCTATTTTAATAATTGTTATATTTGCAGCGGTAATAACACCATCTCAGGATCCATATTCGCTATTCTTGATGGCTGTGCCTATGTATATATTTTACGAGGCTTCAATTATTTTCGGAAGGATAATAAAAAGGTGACAACTCAATCATTACCAATCTCTAAAACTAGGAAAGATATTACAGTTTCAGTATTGATATCAATACTGATTGTGGCTTCAGCTGCATTAATTGTTTATTATGCAAGACCTGGCGGCTTAATCATGCGCCAACCTCGTATGACTTTTGTTTTCGCATACAGCTTAATTATTGGCTTTACTGCATTTACTTTTCTTAAACGTCCACCATTGGGTTATATATCTAGAGTTTTAGCTTGGAGTTCAAATATTGTATTTGCAATTGGTATGGTGGGCTTTTACTTTTTTACAGATGATAAGTCAAAACACTGGGGTTTTAAAGGATTACTTTTTGCTTTAACATTTAGCTTAAGTGCAACACTTTTAAGTGAAGCTATGATTTTCTATCGTAAAAAAATGTCTTATAAATCTCGAAGTAATATTTTGCATCAATTAATTTTTGCTTTAGTATGTGCTTTATTTATAGGTACAGTTGGTTATGTTTATTTGGATAAAGCTATAAGTGGTGGGGCATTACTTGAATATAGGACGCCAGCTACACCTGTCAATAATGTGCCTGTACCAAGCGATCCAAATACTGATCCTGCATTAAACCCAGGTCTAGATCCTTCTCAAAGTACTAATTCAAGCATTGAACCACTTATAACTTCAATTCCTATTGATACAACACCAGTTTCCTAAAAGCCGTAATATAGTCATAACAAATTATGAAAGAATCAGACTTAATAGAAAAATTTAGTGATGAGCGTGGACTCACATTAGATGAATTCCAAATTGAGTCATGTATTGCTTTAGAAGATGGTTTGAGCGTTTTGGTCGCTGCACCTACAGGCTCTGGTAAGACAATAATCGCAGACTTCTCAGCTTATCTAGCAATACAGAATAAAACAAAAATTATTTATACAACTCCTATCAAAGCCTTATCAAATCAAAAATATTTAGATTTCATTGAGCTTTACGGTAAAGAAAATGTTGGACTTGCAACTGGTGATCGTTCTATCAATCCCCGAGCATCAATCACGATCATGACAACTGAAGTTTTGCGAAACATGATTTATGCAGATATAACTTCTTTAAAAAATGTTACACATGTAGTTTTAGATGAAGTTCACTATATATCCGATAGAACACGAGGAGCTGTATGGGAAGAAATCATTATCCAGCTTCCTTTTGAAATTGATTTAGTTTGTCTAAGTGCAACTGTTTCTAATGCTGAAGAAGTGGGTGATTGGCTAACTACAGTTAGAGGTGCAACAAAAGTTATTATTCACGAGATACGTCCAGTTCCTTTAACTTACTGGTATTCATTTCGAATAAAACGTCAAGGTATGCAGGTAATGCCACTTTTGAACTCTAAAGAAAATAATTCTGTTGTACATCCTGATCTTACACACATACTAAAACCTAATAAACATTCAAAAATACAAAATAATATATTAATACCATCACGTTTTGATTTAATTGATTATTTAGAAGGTAAAAACTGGCTTCCAGCAATTTTTTTCATTTTTTCACGCAATGGTTGTGACAATGCTATTGAAGAATGTACCCGTGCAAATATTTCATTAACTTCACACGATGAGAAACAAAGTATAAGAGAGATATGTGATCGTCATTTAGGAGAATTAAGTGATAATGAATTTGATGTTCTAGGTTGTGATGATGTTGTTTATTCAATGGAACGTGGAATTGCGCCTCACCATGCTGGTTTAATTCCACCACTTCGAGAAGCTGTGGAAGAAGCCTTTATTGCAGGATTAATAAAGGTTGTTTTCGCTACAGAAACATTAGCTGTTGGTGTAAATATGCCAGCTAAAACAGTTGTAGTTGAAAAGTTAACGAAATTTAATGGTATGCATCACGACATTATGACTCCAGGTGAATTTACTCAACTTACTGGTAGAGCTGGTAGGAGAGGAATTGATAAATTTGGAAATACTATAGTTTGTTGGAATCGTTTTGTTGATTTCGAACAAGCTGCTACTCTTGCATCTACAAGATCATATGCATTGAAATCTCTATTTCGTCCAACATATAACATGGCAATGAATTTAATAAAAAATTATACACCAGCGAATGCTAGACATATTCTTAACTTATCTTTAGCTCAGTTCCAAAGTGATGATGCAATTGTTTCTATAGAGAGAACCTTATCGCTAAAGAAAAGACAACAACAAGACATTAGAAACAGTTTTGAAATAACTGATAGACAGTTTGACGCAAAAGTTTATAAAGAATCGATTACGAAGAAAAAGGAATTTAAAACGAAAAATTCTGATATGCGACAGAGATCTATTTTTGCTGGCATACATGCCGGCGATATAATAGACACATATAGACATGGTTCTTCTTGTGTTGTTATCCAAAAAGTAGCATCAAGTTATGAAGCCACATTAAGAGTTGTTGATTTAAATGCACGTGTACAACTTCTAACTCCAGAACATTTTGATGATGAAGTAAATGTTATTGGCCACATTGAGTTACCAGCACCTTATGCACCGCGAACTAAACATTTTAAACTTGGAACTTCAATAATGTTAAGAAAATTTCTTAAAAATTCTGATTTAAAATCTAAAAAACCAAATGAAAATCACAATGCGAAGAAATTATTAGACGAGTCGAAGCTACTTAATCATTATTCCATTTTAGAAAATGATATAAAAAAACTAACGAAGAAGGTTAAATCCCGAGGTCAAACCTTAGCTCGCCAACTTGAACGCATACTTGTATTACTCGAAGATTATAAATTTGTTGATGATTGGAGTCTGACTGATCGTGGTCTAGTACTTTCTGGAATTAATGCTGAGGCTGATTTAGTAATAGCTTATTTAATTTCTAGTGGTTTACTAGATGAATTAACTGTCCCAGAGTTTACTGGTGTACTTTCTGCTTTTGTATTTGAAGCTAGATCAAAAGATGAAGTTACTAGTACTTCACTGACAAAAGAGACTACGAGAATTTTTAATATGGCCGAGAAATTTTTAAAACGTCTAAATCAAGATGAGCGTGATGCTGGCTTAAATGAGACTCGAGGACCAGATTATGCAATGGTACGTTCTGCATATCGTTGGGCACAAGGTAAAACCTTAATGTCTATTTTAGAACAAAGTGAATTAACTGGTGGCGATTTTGTCCGTGCGCTTAAATCTGTTCTTGATCTATCTAGACAAATTTCTAATGTTGCACCAACAACTAAGCTAAAAAATCTATGTGAAGACACAATTGAGATGTGCTTTCGCGATATTGTTCGCATTTCTTCTTAAGAGTCCAACCGACAAATATAAATGTCCGATATTTCCGATTAGATTAACAGTATTACTAAGCATTTCGACGTAGAATAATACATATGATGTATGCACATGAAACTTTCAATGATGAAGAGATAAAAGCTTTAACTCCATATTTTACAAACCTAGAAGGACCAGTCTTTGCACTGACCAATTTACCAGAAGTGGTACGCGGAGCCTTATTTGCTAGATACTCGAGAAGTGATAAAAGTTTGCGACGTTTATTTCTCGATGAGTTTGTTGGTGAACTAGATACATCTGGTGATGTGACTTTAGATGCAACAGTAGGTTTAGAACATGCTCAAAATCTATATCAAAAAATATTCTTCGAATACGGTGATGATTCTGTAGCCCAGCTTGGTGGCGTTCATTTAGCTTGCGAACAAGCAAGTAATATCCTCACAAAAGTTTTAGAGTGGGGAAGATTGATGGCATACCTCGAGCAATCTACTCGTTACATACCTTACGACACACGACTAGGTGGTCGCTATCGTTATGCACGACCTAGCGATATATTGGATTCGCCTTTAGGAGCAAGATATATTGGTGATATTGATTCTATTTTTGATGGTTATTCAGCCTTACTACCAAAGCTTTCTGATTGGGCAAAACAACGCTACCCAAAATCACCTAGTGATTCTGATTTCGTCTACAAAATGACAATCAAAGCAAAAGCATGTGACTCTGTAAGGGGTTTGCTTCCTGCTGCAACATTATCCAATGTTGGTATGTACGGAACAGGTCAAGCATACGAAGCTCTATTGTTAAGAATGAATGCGCATCCGCTAATAGAAATGCGTGAATATGCACATTTGATGTTGATCGAATTGCGAAAAGTTATTCCTTCATTTTTGGCTCGTGTAGACCGTCCTGATCGTGGTGGCGAATGGTCTAATTATTTCACACAGACACAGGAAGATGTTTCTGGTGAAATTGAAAGACTATTTGAATCAGATCTGACAGAAGCAAAAATTGAACCAGCAAATGTGACTTTAACAGACTTTGATCCTGATGGTGAAAATAAAGTGGTTGCTGCAATTTTGTATAGTCATTCTCATAAAAGTGAATCTGAATTAATTAGAGATGTTGAAAAATTAACCCACGATGAGAAGCTAGCTATTTTAAATGCTTACGTCGGAGACCGCAAGAATCGACGCCACAAGCCAGGCAGGGCATTCGAGAGGACAGACTATAGATTTGATGTTTTAAGTGATTACGGAGCCTTCCGTGACCTACAACGACATCGTATGCTCACTATTGAATGGCAACAACTTACACCTCACCACGGTTATGATATACCTGAGGCTGTTATTGAGGCGGGCGTTCAAAAAGAGTTTGAAGATATTTTAGAGACTTCAAAAAATTTACATGATTCGTTGAGTGAACGTTTTCCTGTAGGTGCATCATATGCTGTTGCCTTACAATATAAGATTCGTTATGTGATGCAAATGAATGCTCGTGAAGCAATGCACATGTGTGAACTTCGTTCAGCTCCCCAAGGCCATATTGCTTATCGTGAAGTTGCCCAAGACATGCATACTCTAATACGAGATGTTGCAGGTCATAAAGCAATAGCGCAATCAATGAAATATGTTGATTATGGAGAATACGAACTTGAACGTTTGGATTCTGAAAGAGCTGCAGAAAAAAAACGTCAACTTGCAAACAGTAAATAATCTTAAAATCTTATTTCACTAGCAGTATTTTATACCAAAAAACAAATTGCTTCGAGTTGACAAGAGCACATCTTTTTTTGTTAAATGTATTATTCCTATAAACGTGAGTCACCAAAATTAATTGTTGAATTACGTGGGGGGAGTTAATTGAAGTCTCTTCGCTGAGTAGACAACTTGCATTCGTGCTTGGCACCAAAAGCGAATGAGGCTTCTTTTTATGCATATTGAAACATTTGCTTATTTCTTTTTGTACTAAATGCATTATTTTTCTTGACAATTTACAAAAAATATTAGAAGATTACGCCGAAATTACGAATTTCTAATGAAAATCGGGTTATACTCACCCGCGTAAAAAAGGAGAATCCATGAGTGATTTTGAAGATGATGTTGATGACGATTTTGAAGATGATGTTGATGACGATGATGAATTAGAAGATGACGATGATGATCTGTTGTCCGACGATTTAGAAGTAGACACCGGCAAACTTATAGATGAAGAAGACGAAGATGACGAAGATAAAACTGGTGTAGTACCAGAAGATGATTCGGCTGAAGACGAAGATGTTCTTGATCTAGAAGAAGAACTACATCCAGATGATGTAGAAGCACCACTGGATGCGCTTCTTGCAGAAAGAGTCACTGCAGGTGCATTAGAAGATGAAGAGGATGATGAAGCACCTTTGATAGGTGATAGTGGAACTACTAAAGTTGTACCACGTCGCGAAAGTGAATTTCACTGTTCTTCATGTTTCTTGGTTTTGCCAAACCATATGCTTGCCGACAAAAAGAAAATGCTTTGCCGCGATTGCGTTTAAGATACCAATTATCATTTTTAGTTTCAAATCAAAATGAAGATGTGATCATTAAAGTAAAAACATCACCCCGAATAATGTCGAGGAATTTAAAACGATTAAGCGATGATAAATAAATTTTCACATATCATCGCTGCTTTAATTTTTGGAATATTCGGGGCTCTTGCACAAGAGCCTTATCGCAGCTGGCCTTTAGGTATTTTATTCATTGGATACCTTTTTTATTGCTGGCAACAATATATAACTTATAAAAGAAAAGATTATGTCTTGTATTTTGTTATATGTTGGGTGACCTATGCGAATATAGTTTGCAATTGGCTTAGTTATTTTTCAAGTTTTGCAACAATTGCTTTTATTATGTTACAAGGTATATTTGCTTTTATATTTATTTATTTGGGATCTAAGTTTTCAATAAAATCTGTACCTACAATTTATTTTGCTATTTCATTTTGTACTTTTGAATTTATCCTGGGCCACATACCAACACTTTCATTTACTTGGTTAAACATATCAACAATTCCTATAAATATAAGCTACTTGCATAATTTCATTCGCGCTGGTGGGGGAGCACTGCTTACTTTTATATTCGTTCTTATAAGTGCAAAATTTAGTGAGTTGGTTTTTAGCAAAAGAAAGATCTTTAGTTTTAATCTAAAAGTATTAACAAAAAATCAAAATATTATTAATGTAGTATTAATTTCTTTTCTACTAATTACATTTTTTCTAGGAAATAATGTCTTAGATGACACTAAGCCTAATTATAAAATAACTATTGTTCAAGGAAATGACATAAATCGATATTTAACCAAAGATGAGATTGACAACGACTATCTTCGAAACTCACACATTGATTTAGCAAAAAATATAGATACGAATCCAGATTTAATAGTTTTTCCAGAATCTGCTTTTAATGTAGACCCATTTGATAAGAGCAATAGGCTTGTGCAAGATTTAAAACCTATAGCGAAAAAAGCAAAATCTCTAATGATAATAAATTCTAATACGTATCAAGGTGCTAACTATTACAATACAAATATCTTTTATAATTCGAACATGAAATATATAGGAAAATATTCTAAAAAGAGGCTAGTCCCATTCGGAGAATATGTTCCTTTAAAAAATGTTATTGGAAAATGGTCTGTATTTAAAAATATTGGTGAAGGTTTTTCACCTGGAAAAAAAGATTTAACACTAAAAGGTATAACATCATTAATCTGCTTTGAATCAACTTTTACAGACGATTTCTACAGAGCCATAACACCATCTACGAAGTTAATGGTGATAACTACTAACAATAGATCATATCGTCTCTCGGGAAATTCTAAGCAACATCTAGCGCAATCAAAATTGCGAGCTATAGAGTTTTCAATACCAGTAATTCACGCATCGGTTTCTGGTAAATCGGCAATAATTGGTAAAGACGGGGAATTGATTGCACAGTCTGAAATGTTCAAGAACAAACTCATTGAAGGTAGCGTTAATACGTCTATTTCGCGTTCTTTTTTCTCACAATATCACGACTGGTTTTCTTTTCTATGTTTAATAGTTGTACTATGGTCAGTAGTATTAAAGGCTAAGGAGTCAAAATGGAAAAAACGAATATAGAAAAAGCTAAAGATCTATTCATTTACGCACCACTAGGTGCATTCGGATTCGTCAAAGATAATGCTCCAACATTTTTCACAATGTTTGTGAATCGCGGAAAAAGAGATGCATCTAATACAAATTTAATTCCAGATGAAAAAGTAGCACAAGAAGTTCAAGCACGCGGGGAAGAAGTTGCTGGCCAAGTTGTAGTTGGTGCTATGAAAGTGATCGATTTTGTAGAAAGCTCAATTCGTAATCTTGCCGACCAAATAGACATTTCGGACATTGAACAAAATGATGCTGCTCATAAAATCACTGAAGATGAAGTTCGCGTTGCATTTGATGAATCAAAAATTACTAAGCAAGATGTCGAGCATGCATTTGCTGCAAGTGGAATTAATGGAATCATCAATCATTATGAGATATTAAGTGCACCTGAAATTATTGGTAAATTAGATATGTTAAGTCATGATGATCTAAAAATCATTGTAGATTTTGAAAAGAATTTTCGTGATCGAAAAACTATCATCCATGCAGCCAATTACCAATTGAATTCAAGGCAATCTTAATATTTTGAGCATAAATAAGATTTTAAATTTTAAAGTTGTTGAAACAACTCCAAAACAGACCACTGATTTCTTTGAGAGAGCTCAAAGCTATTTTATGGATAGATTACACCTTAGAGGCTACAAAGAGCTTCTAAACGAGATTAAAGAGCTTTCTGGCTCATCTGAATTAACAAATCAGCTTTATCTTCTTGCATTTAGCGATAGTATAGCTTGTGGGTTGTCGTGGTCTTATTTAAAAGATGATGTAATTAAGATTCCAATATTTATTGTTGATGCTGGTTTTAGAGAAATTGGGATCGGAGATTATTTATTTAACTCAATTTTATCGCATAATATTTATAAAGATGCAAAAACATTTGAATCGCAAGTATTACCTGGTGATAGAAATGCAAAAAACTTTTTTGAGCAACATGCCGGCAAGACCCGTGAGCTAATTGTCCAGGGTATTATAACTGAAGCGAAAACTGAACAATAACCATTTACTGCCAAACTTATTTAAACTATACCTCTTTCCCGTTTGCCCATAATATATGTTATGTAAAGCAAGGAATGTGACACTCCATATCTTAATGTTAACTTAGAAAAGTATGAGTATACACGGTTGCCTTTATATTATTAAGATCACAAATATATCTGAATATTTACAGACAAGTCGGGTTTGGACCACTAACCGGTCCATTTATTGTAATATCACCTATTTGAGCTAATACCCAACGAGAGTCAGTAAATCCGTTTCCATGTGTCTCTTTTAATGCAGCCAGGCACTGTTTCCCATTAGCTTCAAATGTTCCGATACCTTTCTTGCCATCAATTTCAATATTTTTAGCACCTGGTACAGTTTCAATTATCTGAGCTGTTAAATCTTCTTGATCACCATCATTATTTAATTGATGTTCAGCATAAGCATCTGCACCAAAAAATATTCCTCTTACTGCTCCAGCGAGTAGGAGTACTTTGACTGCCGTTGTTCTTTTACTCATCTTCATCTCTCATATCAAATTAGATCTTTTGTTGGAGATAAATATTAACAAATTAAATTGGTAACAGGCGAATTGAAAAATTGAGACTAAACTCTAACAACTAAAACTAATCAAGATGAAATACAAATCTATTAATGAAATCTAAATACAACGTGAGGTTATGGCAAGATAAAGCTATAAAGGAATTTGACAATAAAATAACCCAAGGTGGTGAATCAAACTTTTTATGTGTGGCCACTCCCGGTGCCGGAAAAACAACATTTGCTTTAGTTTGTGCGCGACAATTATTGAGTACTAGTAAAGTTAACAAAATAATCATAGTAGTGCCGTCTGCGCATCTTAAAGAACAATGGGCAGATGCTGGCGCTGAACTAGGGATCCTATTCGACACAAATATAAAAGAACTATCACAAGATAGCTTTGGCGTAATAACAACTTATCAAGGTGTAGCAGCAAATACAAAATCTTTTTCAGAAATTTCAGAAAATGCGATGATTATATTAGATGAAATTCATCATGCTGGAGATGATAAGACCTGGGGAGATTCATTACGAATAGCTTTTAGCAGGGCAACCACTCGCCTATTACTTTCTGGTACCCCTTTTAGGTCAGATGAAAATGCTATCCCATTTGTAAAATATGTTAATGATGAATTACAAGTGGATTTTGAATATGGATACGAACAAGCACTAAAAGACGGTGGTGTTGTACGACCGATAAATTTTACAAGGCTAGATGGGCATATGGAATGGATCGATACTGATGGCGAATTTAATTCATTTTCATTTGCTCAAGCGATCGACACTAAACGTATTCAGCAAAGATTAAATGTTGCACTTAATAAGGATGGTGCCTTTTTATCAAATTCATTATCACGTGCTAATCGATATTTAAAAAAACTAAGAAAGATTGATCCTAGTGCTGGCGCATTAGTAATTTGCATTGATCATGAACACGCGAAAACAGTTTCCTCATTATTGAGAAAGTTAGGTGTAGAGCCAACAACAGTTCTGAGTGATGATTCAAATGCATCAGATAAAATAGCTGATTTTGCAAATGGTAATAGTGAGTGGTTGGTGGCCGTTCGTATGGTCTCTGAAGGAGTAGACATACCAAGATTACGTGTTGGAGTTTTTGCAACTAATACCACTACAGAATTATTTTTTCGTCAGGCAGTTGGTAGATTTGTGCGTTTGAGAAATCATGGCGAAGAAGCAATGATGTTTATACCTAATGATCCTCGTATAGTCGCTCACGCTCAAAGTATGGCTGAGTCAAGAGTCCACAACCTAAAAAGAAATGACGACGATGACACAGATTCAATATTATTCGACGAAGAAAAAAAAGAACAAACCTGGAAAGACGATGAACAACTTTCAATGTTCCAAGTACTAAGTTCTACACCAATACATTCACAAGATGACATTTTAGATTCACCAATGTCTAAGAAATTAAATTCTATTTTGACTCAGAGTGTTTTTGAAGGTATTGAAATTGAACTACCACCTCTACCCTACTCAAATATTAAAGTTAAGCATAATGATATAGATTTAAGAAAAATACGTAGAACCAAAAAAGCTTTAAGGGATTTAAATACAGAACGAGTAAGAACTTTAGCTACATACTCCGGAGAACAGTATGCCCAGATTAACTCAAATCTAAATAAACTTGTCGGGATCACATCGATTACTAAAGCAAGTATTGAACAACTAGAAGAGCGATTAAATCACGCAAATAAACTAATGAAAAAGATTAGGACTTAACTTTATTTGAATATTTTCTTGTACGGTTGAGACCAAAATAAAGTAGCAGAACACCAACAACGAAAAGTTTTACACAAACTACAAATATTGTAATGTTAAAAGCACCATCATCTTGATCCAATACAGCATTCCTAACATTTGACTTATCGTAATAAACCGTAACTTCACTAAAACGTTTTAAGGTACCTTGCGATGGCGAAACTATGGGCGTTATTTTAACTATACCCTCAGACGTCGGGTATTGTACTTGACTGCGAGAAATTACTAACGCACGAATTTTGACACCGTTTTGTTTGATTCGAGCCCTATAACTTTGTTCATTTACATGCCATCTAAGCAATAATAAAGATGAAATTATGAGTATGAAAGATAATACGAAATAGACAACAGTTTTACCCTTTTTTTTCTCAGTTTTTTTCATTAACATTTATGCTATCGCAAAGTTAGATTCAACCGACGCATCTGCACCACTTGTATTGTTGTTAATCTTTTTACGAACTTCGTCTGCAGCTTGACTTAAAGCAACAATTGTAAATACACCTTGACCACCTTTAATTATATCTATCAATAATTTTGGATTTGAAGGATCATTTAGAAATACTGAATCTGAGGTCATGACAAGATCAGCTTGTGAAAGACTTAGACCTTCTTCATGTAAATAATCTGTTGCCCTACGAACTTCACTTAGTTTCATTCCTGAATCTAACATTTTTTTAATTACTCTCAGCTCAACTAAATCTGTGAATGAATATTCACGTGAAGACCCAGATCCTTTTGCTTCAACTGTCGGTACGAATATGTTTTCTCTTGCCCAATAATCAAGTTGGCGATAAGTTATAGAAACTAATTTACATGTTTCTTTCGAAGAAAATGATTGTTGATTTTGCACATCAACAGGATACAACTAAAATGTTAAGAATAACAAACATTAAATAAATAATTCGATCTACCAGGTTGTTAGGTTTTTAATTTATTTTTTAAACAAAATCTTCTGGTGATATTTCATCTAGGAATGATTTGAATTGTTCTATTTCTTCTTCTGCATTATCTGCGTCGAGTTCTATATAATTTTCTTCAAAAAGTTCTCTATTTATAAAAATTTTAACAGGAGTATCGTTTCTTATCGCAAGTGCTACTCCATCACTAGGTCGACATGACATAACAATTTCCTTATCAATATTTCTCTCTATAAAAACTATGTCTGCATAAAAAGTCCCATTGTCTATATTTGTAATATTCAGTTTAGAAATACCATAACCTGATATATTCAAGAAATCATTAAAAAGGTCATGTGTGAGTGGTCTTAGCAATATTTGATTTTGCAATATCGTCATAATCGATGTAGCTTCAGGCATACCTATAGATATTGGAAGATATTTATTAGTACCATTTTCTTTAAACAAGAGCATCGGAATATTGCTTGGTACTTCAATACGAATACCAACAAAATCAACTTCAATACTTGGTAAGTTTATATCCTTATTTTCTTCAGGCATAGCTCAAATCTTTTATGTAATGGATATTATCTATAGAACAATTATAGGGTATCATTCTCATAAGCACGAAGTAACATTAATTCTTTTAATGCTGCTGATTGTCTAATAAATTCAATAGCTTTTTCTTTTGCGATTTCGCTAGCCCCTGGATTACGTTTTCTAAGATCATCTTGTATTACGTGTTCTAAATATCCCACTTCTCGACCAGCAAATAATACATATGTTTTTAATAATCTAGGTTCTATTCCTAATCCCATTAGTTTTGATGCAACTTCAGCTATATCTATCTGACTTTTATCGAAAACCATTGAATTACCTTCACCCGTCGCATCCAATATTGAGAACCTAACAAGTTCTTTAAGTATTGGCCCGCTTACACCTGTAAGAATAGTCATCTTCTCTAATGATAGAACTGAATCAAGTGGCTTCTTCTTCGATTTTGATTTATTAGTATGAGTTAAAGTTGATGTAGCCCCCACAAGATCTTCTACATCTAATTTTTCTCTTTGTGAATCAATACCATGTGCTATGCGAATTGGATGTATTTTCTTATCTTGATCATTTGATCTTGTTATAATTGAGTCACGCGAAAAAGGTGATTCTTGTATTTGCGAAATTTTTTGTTTATTATTCGTTGAATTTGAATCTGCAACACTTTTAACTAAAGTACTTATAGTTGAACCAATATTGTTACTTAAGTTTTCTTGCTCTATGCTTTCAACTTTATCTTTTACAGCACTCAAATGTGTTTGTTCACGTTTTGGCGTCAATTCAGATAAATTTCTTTCAGTTATATCGACAACATTTTTGGAAATGCCATTTAGCGGTAAAGTGCCTGATGTTTCAAAATCAAATGATGGAGATTTTCCCTCGTCAAAGTCATTATCATTAAGTTTTAATAAGTATTCTTTTATAACTTTAAGAGGCAAAAAACGATCACGTTGGTGAGAAAGAATCCATTTTAATTTCGTTATATCTACTTCAGAAAACATTCGAAACCCTGAAGAAGTTCTCATTGGTGCTATTAGACCTTGTGATTCCAAAAAACGAATTTTTGATACTGTTATATCTGGAAATTCGTCATGTAATTGTTCTAATACATCACCAATAGAAAATGTCATTTTTGAGTCCTTCTTGCTAATGCAAAAACAAATTTACCAATTTGTATCACATCTCCTGTTTCAATTTTGCATGATTCCACTGCATTCGAATTGACATAAGTACCATTTGTTGATCCGGTATCATTTAATATCAAGTCGCCATCTTTAGATAATATTTCACAATGATGACGCGAGACGGTAATGTCATCAAGTAAAACTGTACAATCTGTTCCTCGACCAAAAGTATTTTTCTCATCGTGAAAAAATATCAAATCACCTTTAGTTGGTCCACGTAATACTTCAAAGCAATACGATTCACCTTCAATTTCTTTATTCGATGCAATCGGTCCATCTGAATTAAGAATAGAGCTAACAACTTGTGTTGCAGAAGTATCAACTAAATCTTTATTATTTGGCGATTTTGTATCTGGGTCAGCCGAATCTATATCTTTGCTATTTGCCATTACACATCCCCCACTAGTTATTAGCTAACAGTCTATTAGAATATTGGACAAAACGTAAAGTCAGAGCTTTTATTGCTTTGTTTTTGGACGTAATACTGATAGATATTCATATAGTGATATGTATCCTGTAGGAATCGACACACAAGTTGCAAATATCGCCAACGCTAAAAATACTTTTTCGACAATACCATAGTGTGTATTTACTACTACCCAACTAGGTGTTGCAACCATTGCAGCAAATGCAGAAATTTTTCCCACTTTATTTACATCTGGCCTTGGAATTTTCCTTATAAAAATAAGCAGTGTACCAACGCCGACTAATAATTCTCTTAGTCCTATTACTATTAAAAACCAGTTCGGGACACTGCGTGTCATAAAAAATAAAATGAATGATGTAATTAATAATAACCTATCGGATATCGGATCCAATATACGCCCTAAAGCTGTTACCTGATTAAATCTACGTGCAATATATCCATCTATAAAATCTGTAATTCCTAAGACAGCAGCTATTAATGCTCCTTTGAAAGGATCATCTAAACCAACTATAAACATTGGCACCAATAGTATTATTCGCAGTACTGTTAAGGTATTCGGAATATTAATATTTTTCATAATTGTTGTATAATCTTAGCCTATGACAGATGTTATAAATATTGGAAAACTAAAATTTGAAAAATATCTTAATCATAAGGATTTATTAGCAGAACCTGTACTTGAGCATCTATCAAAGCCTGAATATTCTCAATATATAAATCAAGTTTTCGTGAGTGAAATAGACCCTGGTTTTGCTGATACTGCTGAATTTTGTAATTTCTATGATATTGGTCTAGATATTTCAGCAAACACTATTGTTATTGAAGCTAAACGAGCCGGCAATATATGGCACTGTGCTTGTAATATTTTAGCTACTACCCGTGCTGATATTAATAAAATTATCCGTAAACATATAAATGCTAAGACTGCTTCATTTGCTTCAATGGATTTTGCGGTTAGTAAAACAAAAATGGAACATGGTGGTATTGGAATAATTGGAATGCCTAAAGATTGGCCGATTTTAATAGATAGTAAAGTACTTGATCACGAATATGTAATTATTGGTAGTGGTATTCGTGGTTCAAAAATAGCTATCACCCCAAATGCCTTGATTAAAATCACATACGCGACAGTCATAGAAAATATGGCTATTGAAATAGTTTAAATATTAGTAGCTCTTATGGGTATGGAAATCCAATAGATAAAACTCCACCAGTCTCCTGTACATCTGGCTTAATAGTATCCCCCGATGGATTATAACTTCTATCTCCATAGCAAAAATCTTCTGCAGGTGTGATGATTTTAGATTCCACTAATTCCGCTAAAACTGAACCAGCTTTATTAGATACTTCACTTCTTATATGTTCAACAATATCATCATTTAATCCATGAAAAACATCAAGTGCTGCATTTTTAAAGTTTTCTTCTGTCAGAAAACCAAGATGAAAATTTAGGGAAAGTATTTCTAGTTGTGTTATAGGTTCATTTTCAAGACCTGTTATTGTATTTATTCTTGATAATTGACTAGCATTAAGTATAGGGTTATCAAAAATACCATCACCTAATCTAGACCTTAATTGACATAAGATGACTAAGCCAGAATAAGAATCTAAACCTATTTTCCTAGCTATAGATTTTACTTGTTCCTTTTTCAAACGATCCATAATTGATTTAAATAAATCTAATGTCGATGGATCATTTGGATTTAATATTTCAGCAAGATGCGCAACTGCCAAATCATTCAGTTGCTCAGTTTCACCGTCATTCATTCGACCAGGAATAATTAGCATTTCAGCAACTGCGACTAAGCTATCCCCTGTAAAAGGATTTAATAGTTTTACGTTTTGTTGACCGGAAAGCGCAATCCTTCCAAAACCTTTGGCCTGTTCTTGGATTAATGCAAGAACTAAAGGTAATCTAACAGATTGAAAAGATCTAAGATTTTCGTCCGGCTTCCTAGTTGTAATTCGATCAATTATTGTATCTAATATTTGTGGTGTTGTTGCACCTTGTTTTATTAGTCCTTGAAGTACGTTAAGACTATTTTGGTCACTTAATATTATGTTTTTAATAAATTCAGTAAGTGCCTTATTTCCCGCATAACGAACAGCATCCGAGATATAATCATTTACTATTTTCAACTTATCATCTTCATTTAGAAATACATTGTTATAAGCTTTTAGAATCGCTTTAGCTATATACGCTGGAAGGATAGGCTCATTATACTTTTTGGGCTTTTGATGGAATCTCCAATTAAAAGCTTCATGCATAGCCTTTTTTATTCTTCGCTTGTTATATTGCTCCCTTAAAGAGTTTGATATCGTATTAATATTAGGCAAATTAATTCCTTATGTAGTGAAATATATTATAATAGACAATACACCACATATCAAATTAGGAAATCCGGATAGAATTATTTGCTCTCTGGCTAAGCTTTCCAAATATCTCGAGGAAATCGGAATACAACCTAGGTAAATAAACTATTAGTACAAATATTTATGTCAGTAATCTATAAATAATTTGAACAAAACGAAAGACTAAATATAAAGCTATAAGTCCTACTACTAACCAAAAATGCCAAGGAATTTTCGTATCATCTTTTATTAGTTCATCAATACTGTGAATATCACGATCATCTTTAGTTTCAAAATTTGGTTTTCTTTTTTTTATCATTACAAATTTATCTTAGCCGCTTTTGCGCTTAAAACGTAATTTAATAGCAGTTGAACCTAAATTGAAACTTTCTCGCAATACATTTTCTAAATATCTCATATAGCTCTCGTCTAAAGCTTGAGAAGTAAACAGTGTGATAGTCGGAGGATTAGAAGCACCTTGCGTAGCGTAAAAAATTCTAACTCGCTTATTTCTTCTCATTGGATGAGGATGTGCAATTTGAGCAGTATGAATAACTTTATTTAACTCTGCTGTTGGTATCCTTTGTTCATAAGCATCACGTGCTTCAAAAAGTGCGGGTATTATTTTGTCTAACTTGCGACCAGTTATAGCACTCAAGGTTACAATAGGAGCATAATCAACAAAACCAAGTTCGCGTTTTGCTTTTGCCAATGTCTCCAAACGCTGATCAGTATCTAACAGGTCCCATTTATTCATTAAAATTACAAGAGCACAACCAGCAGCATCGATACGTTCTAAAAGACGCATATCAAAATGAGTCACGCCCTCTTCCCCATCAACCATAAATAAAACACAATCAGCACGATCAATAGCTGCAAATGAACGAAGTGAAGAATAGTATTCAGTAGCATCACTTTGACGTGCTTGACGCTTAAGTCCTGCTGTATCAACAAAAGTCAAGGTACCAAATTCAGTATCGATGCTAGTATCAACTGGGTCACGCGTAGTTCCAGCCATATCATGAACGATTACTCTCTCAGAACCAATGAGCTTATTAAATAAAGTAGATTTACCAACGTTAGGTCTACCAGCGATAGCTACACGAAAACTAGAGTCCGTTTCGCTTTCGTTATCTTCAAATTCATGTGGAAGATTCTCAACAACAACATCAAGTAGATCTCCCGTACCAATTCCATGAATAGCACTTACGGGATATGGGTCACCTAGTCCTAAAGAAAGAAATTCCCATGATTCACTTATCACTAAATCATTATCAGCCTTATTACAAACAACGTATGTAGGCTTTTTAGATTTTTTTACAATATTAGCTATATCAATATCTTCTTGAGTTACACCGGTTGTTGAATCAACTACTAAAAGTATTATGTCCGCTTCTTGTATTGCCATTTCGCTTTGTCGTGAAATCTTTTCATCTAATGGTGTTTCATTAGCATTTATTATTGGATCTTTCTTTATTCCCAAAGATTTATCAATGGCTTCGTCATATTTCGTAAATTTATTCGCTTTAGTTGAAACTCTAGATTTTTTAGCTGCATAGGAAGTCCAACCTCCAGTATCGATAATTTCAAATGCGTTATCTTTCCATGTAACAGACAACGTACGTCTATCTCTTGTTACACCAGACTTTTCTTCGACAATAGTTTCTCGTTTACCAACTAAACGGTTTACAAGAGTAGATTTTCCAACATTTGGTCGACCGACAACAGCCACACGATTCTTCATTTTATTACCTTTAAATAGATTCAAATATCAACTCTGTTAAAAAAGACTAGTAAGTCAAGAGCCGAATTTATATATATAGTTTAGTCGATTGCCAATTATTACTCACATGTCAAGCGAGTACTAGACTGATTACATGGTTAAAAAAGTCTACTTAGCTCAACCTAGAGGTTTTTGTGCAGGTGTGGAGATGGCAATAAAAGCTTTGTCATTTTTAGCAAATTCTTTCGAGAAACCTATTTATTGCTACCACGAAATTGTACACAATCGTATAGTGGTAGAAAGATTCGAAAATAAGGGAGTAATCTTTGTAAATAGTATTGATGAAGTTCCTCAAGGAGCTGTGGTGATGTTAAGCGCTCATGGAACAGCACCTGAGATTGTCAAAGATTCGAATGATGAAAATCGAATATCTATCAATGCTGTATGTCCTCTAGTTACAAAAGTTCACCATGAGGCAAAAACTAGAACGAAAAAAAATTATGAAATATTATATATTGGCCACCAAGGTCATGATGAAGCTATAGGTACAAAAGCTGTAGCGCCTAACAATATACATATTATAGAAAATGAAGAACAGTTAAACAGAGCAGTTGAATCTATTAGTGAAGGTTCACCTGTTGCACTATTAGCACAGACAACATTAGCCATGGAAGAATGGCAAGAGATGCAGGTTCTAGCTAAAAATAAATTTCCCGAATTATGGACAGCTTCTAAAGGCGACCTTTGTTTCGCAACAACGAATCGCCAAATCGCATTGAGGAAATTGGTTGATGTTAGCGATGCAATAATAGTGATCGGTTCGGATAATTCTTCCAATACTTTAGCATTAGAAAAAGTAGCACTCGAAAGAGGATGTAAAAGAGTTTTTAGGATAGATAGCCCAGATGATGTTGAAACTTGCGATCTGGCCAACGAAGATATTGTTGGTGTAACTGCAGGTGCAAGTGCACCCGAAGACATAGTTCAAGCCGTCATCTATAAGCTAAATGCTAGAGACGGCGTAGAATTAGTAGATGCAATAAATGAAGACGAGTATTTTCCACCACCTCGAGAATTAAGAGAGCTTGCTACAGATTTAAATTACGCAATTTTTAATATCTTTAACCTAAGAAAAAAGCAATTAAATATTAAAGAAAATATCATTGATGATGAAACACTTAGAAGTGTATTTAAAGATGATCGCCATAAAAATGCGAGTGATAGTTTAACAAATTAAAATCTTTTTTATCAAAAATCTTTACATCTCTCATATAATTCAAAGAGCTTTTCTGTTAATTCATCTTGAATATCTTTTGCTATAGCTGAAGTTTTTCCAGCCTTTTCTATATGACTAGTTATTGGTTCACCTATCAGGATATATATTTTAGACTTGCGCGGAATAAAGTTTTTTATATAAAAGGGTTTATCAACACCATAAAGAGCAACGGGGACTATTGGGCTATTAGTTTTTGCAGCAAGAAAACTTACACCACTATTAAGTTCACCGATATTATCGAACTTATTTCTAGTTCCTTCAGGAAATATCAATAATTTATCTTCATCATTTAATGCCTTAATAGCTTTTTTGATAGCTGTAGGATCATTACTATCTTTATCAACTCCAAAAGATCCACAAGTTTCAAAATAATATTTACTATATTTATTTGCGATTAATTCTTTCTTTATCATCCATCTCATTGGCTGCCAAGTTATACATCCTGCACATGGAATATCAACCATTGATCTATGAGTTGGAGCGATGATCACTCTACCCTTTTTTGGAATATTATTTTTACCCAAGATAGTTGGCTGTAGTATAAGATGCGTCAATAAATTATTGATAATATGACTTGTTTGAAACCAAATATATTCTTTTCTTTTCCAACTCATCTTTTGTATTCCTTAACAATTAAATTAACTAGTTCATCTAAAGTATTTGTATGAGAATCTAATTCGAGCACACCATCAGCCTTAATTAAAGGATCAATTTTTCTTGTGGAATCAATTTTATCTCTAAGTGCTATAGATTCTGTAACATTTTCAAATTTCTCATTAAATGCACTGTCACTTTTATCTTCACTTCTACGATCGATTCTAATAGCTTGTGGTGCATCCAAATATACTCTCACTTTGGCATTGGGTACCACTACAGTAGTTATATCTCGACCTTCTAAAATTCCGCCTTTATGTTCAATAACCCAATCCTGCATTTTCTTTGTTAGAACAGCACGTACTTTTCCATGAACTGATACATAGCTAACATTAAGAACTACATCGTGATCTCGAATTCGTTTCGAAACATCTTGGTTATTTAAAGTAACGATACGATTATCAAAATGAAAATCCAGTGTTTTTGCGATATCTAATACTTCTTCTTGATTATTTACATTTAAATCATTTTCTAGGCATAATAGCGTTACACATCTATATAATGAACCAGTTTCTAAAACTGATAAGCCTAAATTCTTACTTAATTCATAAGACAAAGTAGTTTTTCCTGAACCCGAAGGACCATCTATAGCTATTGTGTGTTTATCAAAGTTCATACTATACATATTAACCAAATAGTTCTAGACAATTACCTGTTCAAATACATGATAAAAAGTTGGGAATGATGTAGATATTGTCTCTTTCTGGGCTATCTCTAATACCCCCGAAATTAGGTAATTGGCTGCTACAAATGTCATTGCAATACGATGATCATGATGAGGTTCAATATAGCAGTTGTTTAATTCGTCAGTTGAACCAACAATGTCATACCCATCATCGTATTCAGTGGTTTTAACCCCCATGCGGTTTAAATGGTCTAAAACTACAGTTATACGATCTGATTCTTTAACTCTTAGTTCTGTAGCATCTCTCACTCTTGATATGCCTTTTGCTTTTGCCATTGCAATACTCAACATAGGTAATTCGTCAATTAGTGATGATATTTCATCACCACGAATATCTGTTGCAATTAATTCAGAATATTTAACTTTTACATCTATCACTTTTTCATTAAATACTTTTGATTTCTCAATTATCTCTATTTCAGCGCCCATGCGTTGTAAAACTTTTAACCAACCAATTCTTGTAGCGTTACCTAAAAGATTCGATATTAAAATATCGCTACCTGGAATCAATGCTGCTAAGACGCCAAAGAATACAGCTGAAGATGGGTCCGATGGAACCAGCCCAATTAGAGGTTTTAGATCATTTACAGGCGGAAAAACTGTTGCTTCATAACCAAATTCTGTTTTTTCACTTATTACTTTAACTCCCATTGCTCGTAACATGTTTTCACTATGATCACGTGTAAATGTCTCTTCAATATCCGTTACAGGATTTTCTGCATAAAGACCAGCAAGCAAAATTGCACTTTTTATTTGGCCACTAGAAATTATACTTTCAAATCTCCCACCATCTGGATTAGATTTATTTAATAGAATTGGTGTCAGTCCATTGGTAGATGAAATATTTATACCCATTCGCTGCAATGGTTTGACGACTCGATCTTGAGGGCGTCTAGATAAAGACTCATCACCTATAAGAGTTATATTTTTTAGGTTTTGGCCAGATAAAAACCCACAAAATAATCTCAATGAAGTACCTGAGTTGCCACAATCTAATGTTTGGTTTTCTCCGCTTAGGGAAATTAGTCCTTTTCCATTTGTAGTTAAAGTATTTTCTTCAATATTAATATCTGCACCTAATTGCTTTAATACAGAAATGGTAGAAAGTACATCGCCTCCACTAGAAATATTTTCAATTACAGATTTGCCCTTAGCTAAAACACTAAACATGGCACTTCTATGTGAAATGGATTTATCTCCAGGTAGAATAATATTTCCAGTTAATGGTTTTACTTCTAACATCAGATTGTTAACTCTGATCGAGAAACCACGTAACCAGCTTCAACTAATGAATTCTCAAAATCACTTCCGATATTTCTGTCTACAAGTAGGTTCATTAATCCCTCTGCGCCATTAGAAGAATGTTCGATTCTAATGTCATAAATATTTATATTTTGTTTTAAAGATATAATCTGCTCTATGGCGCCTGGTTCATTTTTTACATTAACAACAATCTCATCATATGCTCCTTCAAGTTTTGCAGATTCTGGCAATTCAATTCTCGCACTTCTCGCACGTAAGAATAATTCTTCTATAGCTTTTGTATCATGATTCGAAACGTCATTACGAACTTTTGTTAAACAAGCAATATATTCATCTAAAGATTTTGTGATAGCACTTGAATTTTCATTTACTATATCTAGCCATATACCAGGATTCGAAGATGCGATACGAGTCATATCTCTAAAACCGCCAGCTGCCAATCTCAAAAGTGCAATCCTATCTTGAGATTTACTTCTCGCCAGATCCATAAGAGATGAAGCAGCTAATTGAGGAAGGTGGCTAGCATATGCAACTAGTTCATCATGCTCAATGGCAGATAAAATTGTTTGTTCTGCACCAAGTGAAGTAATAAAATCTTTGATAAAACTAAATTGTGTCAAATCACAATCGATAGGTGGAATAGTAACCCACAATCTACCTTTGAAAAGATCTGCCCTACCAGCTTTGATACCAGAGAGTTCCGAACCTGCCATTGGGTGGCCCCCAAAAAATCGGCTTTGTTTTTCTTGATCTAATGTAGCTACATGTTCAAATATATTTCGTTTAACTGAAGCGACATCAGTAACGATTGCACTACCGTCGAGCGCAATATCTAATAGCTCAATAACTTGAAGCGAAGGTACACACAACACAATAAGATCACAAGAATTCGTCATCTCTTTTAGAGCTAGAATCTTACTTACTAGTTTTGTTGCTATTGCTTGTTCATTAACTTTTTCAGAATTATCTAAACCAACGACTTCATGAGTAGTATTCTCCAAACATTTTGCTATAGAACTACCGATTAGACCTAGTCCAACTATCCCAATCTTCATAAATACCTTATTTGCTATCCTGATTTAGATCTTTTCTTAATTTTTGCGCATTGCCCATAAATACATGTTTGATATCTTTACGCGACATGTCGATATCAACATGCATCATTACGCGAATACAATTTGGCATTGCACCCGATATATCAAGTTCTTGTGCACACATTACGGGTATTTCGCTGAACCCTTCTAATTTTCTTGACGCAGTGGCTGGAAACTCACTATGTATATCATTTGTAGCAGTAAATATTACACTAACAATATTTTCCATCATTAAAGAATTACGTTTTATCATCTCAGTTAATAATTCTTGAGTTACTCTCGAAACTTCTTCTTTTGTATCATGTGCGCAGGTCGTAGCACCGCGAATTGCTAAAAATGTCATATATATAGGTTAGTCGAAAAGCAATAAAAACATTACATATTAATTTGATCTTGATGTATTATGTATTGAAGAATTTAATGTTAATATCTCATTTATTTCTAGTTTACGGTACTCGCCAGTTTTCAATTTCTTGTCAACTATTGGACCTATAGCTATTCTTTGTAAACTTAATACTTCATGTCCTATAGCTGAAGCCATCCTTCGTATTTGGCGATTCCTACCTTCATGAATAATTATCTCTAATACGCTCTGGTCAGATTTACGAGCGATTACTTTGACTTTTGCAGGCGAAGTCATACCATCATCTAATTCGACACCATTTTGCAAGGTCTCGATTTGAGCATTTTGAACGTGACCATCTAAGCGTGCAACATATGTTTTACTAACACCATATTTTGGATGAGTTAATAGATTTGTCAGTTCCCCATCGTTAGTCAATATTAATAATCCTGTCGTATTAATATCTAAACGTCCTACAGGAAATATTCTTTTATCAGTATCTATAATGTCGACTACAGTTTTTCTTCCTCTATCATCACTAGAACTCGAAAGAATATTTAATGGCTTATTTAATAAGAACCATACAAGTTCACTTGATAAAGGAACCTTAATATCATCGACACAAATCTCATCGTTAACTGTTGCTTTTTCTCCCAAATTTACAACACTACCATTTAATGTTATTCTGCCTTCTTCAATCATATCTTCGACAACACGACGAGATGCCACACCTGCGTGCGCTAGAAGTTTTTGTATGCGTTGTGGTTCTAGATTTTCCAATTCAATTATGCGTCTTGTGTAGAAGGTTCTTTTTCAATTTCTTTTTTAGGAGAAGATTCTATTAGATCACCTAATAATGATTTTTCAAAAATATCCATAATTTCGGCATCAGGAACGAAATCTGCCAATGTAGGCAATTCTGATACTGAACCTATACCTAATCTTTCTAAAAATTCTGCAGATGTGCCATATAGTATTGCTTGTCCCGGTCCGGAGTCTCTAGCTACTTCACAAATATAGCCACGAGATTCTAAAGTTTTTATTACACCATCAGCATTAACACCTCTAATAGATGATATTTGTCCACGACTAACAGGTTGCTTATAAGCAATGACTGCCAAGGTTTCTAATGCGGATGGAGAAAGTTTTGAATTCATTGGCTTGGTAATAAATTGTTCAACTACATTATAACAATCGGGGGAAGTAATAAAACGAATACCATTTTCATTGATTGATAGACGAAAACCTCTCTGTGATTCTTCGTATTCTTTTGATAAATCTTTAAGTGCTTTATCAATTACTTGTGGGTGTACATCACACACTTGGGCTATGTTCTCGACAGAAACAGGGTCACTTGCAGCAATTATAATTGCTTCAATTTGCGCATTTAAAGAACTCATACTTTTTCTTCCTCTATTATTTTATTAACCGGCTCTGATATCTCTTCTCCCCAGTCATCTACATTCACATTTATATCCTCACCTGTCTTAGCAATCAAAGATATATTCATGTCACCTAATTTTTCGCTCAAATCTATATCGACAAAACCTTGTTTATAAAGTTCTAGAATTGCTAAAAAAGTGACGACAACATGTAACTTAGAATCTGCTCCTGAAGCTATAGCTTTAAAACTTAAAGGCATACCAAATTCTAATTTAGCAATAACTTCATCAACTGCTTCTTTAACTGAAATTGTAGAATCATGAAGATGATAAACGCCAACTTTCTCTATAACCTTGCCTGTAAATGCTTTCATGTAAGCAGCTTTTAGTTTTTCGATAGGAGTTCGTTCAAGGGGATCTGGTGCCATTGAAGCAAAAGGCTCTTCGAGTGGCATAGAATATGAAATACTTTTAGATGCAGTTTCCATCATTTGTGTAAATACGCTTGCAACATCTTTAAAAGTCTTACACTCAAGGAGTCTTGCTAACAATAAGTCGCGATGTTCAAATTTTAAAAGTTCTTCATCAAGTTCAACATTTTCGCGTGAAGGTAACAGTCTTTTTATTTTTAATTCAACAAGTGTCGATGCTATTAATAAAAATTCTGTCGAAACATCTAAATTGTATGCATCTTTACTTAAGGCTTCACTCTCAGTTACAAATGCTTCAATAACTTTAGAAAGTTCAACATCAAATATTTCGACATCCTGTTTAAGGATTAAATCAAGCAATAGGTCAAATGGTCCTTGATAAATATCTGTTTTAATCTCGTAACTCATATAATCAAACTATTCTAGTCTGTGATTCATGCTTAGGTCTAAAGTTTATAGATTGTCTGCTTCAATAAACAGCTCTATAGCTAGGGGGTTTTTGCAGTTTTTGTACAGGGTTTCAGGCTTAGAGTGATGATACCTTGTAGCTTCATATACAAAATCGCTTTCACAATATTTACGAATCATTTCCCCACCGATTTCAGAGTGGTTTGCGTATGCTCCAACCCTTCTCAATAAACTAAATCTTGAATTATCAAGATTTATAGAATTATTGACGCCATAGATAGCAACGAAAAGTGCGGTTATGATGCGCATGGTAACACTACTAAAACTTGTAGTTTTACCAACATCGTGTAGCAAACTAGCCGTAAATAGTTCTTCATGGGAAATATCAACACTATCTTTAAATAGTTCTTTACACTTATTAAATACTAAGAAACCATGTCGTTGGTCACACATAGCTTGCGAAAAAAATATAACTTGTAATTCAGGTTTCAAGGTATTTTTCACACATTTAATTTCTGTGCTGCTTAGTTTAGATACAAAATACGATTGCTTTACACGAATTAAATAATGACGAAATTTCTTTATAATAAGCATAAGTTTTTTATATTTTAGTTGCTCTAGGATGAGCTCTTGTAAATGTTTCTATTATTTTTTTTGTATCCGTTTTTGTATATCTCTGTGTAGTCGCAATAGATGAATGGCCAAGCAATTCCTGAACAATACGTATATCGGCTCCACCTTCAATTAAATGGGTTGCGTAAGAGTGTCTAAATACATGTGGCGAGATTTCATCTTCTAAGTCCACCCTCTTTGCTGCTTTTTTCACTATGTCGTAAATGCCCTGACGAGTTAATCTATGGCCTCTTTGCGAAAGAAATAACGCATTAATTGAATCGTTCGTTTTTCTTTTAGCAACAAAATGTGGTCTTGAGATTTGATGATATAGTTTTATAGATGACATTGCTATTGAACCAAAAGGAGCAACTCTCTCTTTAGAACCTTTACCAAATACTCTCAACATTTGATTTTCATAATCTATATCATTTGTGTCTAATCCCGATGCTTCACTTATTCTAATTCCACTTGAATATAAGACTTCGCAAATAGCTTTATCCCTAATCGAGACATCATCACTACCAAAAGAATCTAAAAGTAGAAATATTTCTTCTTTTGTCAATGCTTTGGCCATAGGTTGGGGGACTTTAGGTAACTTTAAATCAGATAAATCTAAATCAGTATTTTCGTATTCACTTTGCAAAAACTTAACTAAAGACCTTATCGTTGCAACCATACGTGCACTTGAGGCTACTGACCTCGCTTTTTCATTTTTTGAATCTAAAAATTTTGCGATATCTGTAATAGTTATTTTCTCGATCTTATTTAAAACAATCCCAGATTTAAAACGAGATAAATCGCTCGAATATGCAGATAATGTATTTTTAGAAAAACCGCGTACGGAAGAACAATATATTAAAAACTCTTCTATTGCTTCATCTATAGACATATACAAATATTAATGTGACTAAGGTTCACTACTTGGTTACTCTTTTAAGGAATTCTAATGCACCTTCTCTAATATCAACTTTTGATAATTCATCGCGGTTTTTTGCAAAGTTTTTAGCAGCAGAAACTAGCCCACTAAAGAGAGGGTGTGGCTCGTCTGGCCTGGACTTAAACTCTGGATGTGCTTGTGTTGCTATAAAATAAGGATGGTCCTTTTCAGTTAACTCAACAAATTCTACAAGTTCACCATCTGGTGAAGTACCAGAAATTATTAGTCCTTCATTTTCTAACATCTCACGATATTTATTATTAAATTCATAACGATGACGATGACGCTCAGTTATCTGATCGCTTTGATATAGAGCCTGAGCCAAAGAACCTTCTTTTAGTACGGCTTTATATGATCCAAGCCTCATAGTCGCTCCCATATCTACAATATCGCGCTGATGATACATTAGATCAATTACAGGACTATGTGTTTCTGCATCGAATTCAGATGAATTTGCATCTGCTAATTCACAAAAACTTCGAGCATATTCTATAACTGCACATTGCATTCCCAAACAAATACCCAAGAATGGAATATTATTCTCACGCACATATTTAATAGCTTGAACCTTTCCTTCGATTCCACGAAAACCAAATCCACCAGGAACAACTACGCCGTCAACATCGTCAAATGCTTCAGAGAGGTCTAACAAATCATCATCATCGCTTGCAATCCACTTAATTTTCACTTCAACATCGCTTGCATATCCACCATGTTTTAAAGATTCGACGACACTTAGATATGCATCTGGTAAATTAATGTATTTACCTACAATACCTATGGTTACTGATCTCGACAATGACTTTACTTTATCAACTAGCGATAACCATTGTGTTAAATCTGGTTCAGGAGCATTAATATTTAATATATTGCACACATAATTGTCTAAGCCTTCTTTATGGAGAACAAGAGGAATATCATAAAGACTCTTAGCATCCATAGCAGTAATAATACCTTCGTTTGGTACATCGCATTGAGAAGAAATCTTTTCTTTTAGGTGTTTGGAAATAGGACGATCACTTCTACATATGATGGCATCAGGCATAATGCCCCTTGAACGCAATTCTGTAACACTATGTTGAGTTGGTTTAGTTTTTAATTCATGACTAGGTCCAATAAATGGAATCAAAGTTACATGAATATAAAACACGTTATTTCTACCAACATCTTTACGAAATTGTCTTATAGCCTCTAAGAAAGGAAGAATTTCTATATCGCCTACAGTACCCCCAACTTCAGTTATCACAACGTCAACGTCTGGACCGCTCAAAGCGTTTATACGACTTTTGATCTCGTCAGTTATATGAGGAATGACTTGAACAGTCTGTCCTAAATATTCTCCTCGGCGTTCTTTTTCTAAAACTTTTGAATATATAGATCCAGTTGTAGCATTTGAATTCTTATTACAATTAATATTTACAAAGCGTTCGTAATGACCTAGATCTAGATCTGTTTCGCCACCATCTTCAGTAACGAATACTTCACCATGTTGAAAAGGATTCATTGTACCAGGGTCGACATTAATATAAGGGTCTAATTTTTGGAGTTGAATCTTAAGCCCTCGTGCTTTTAAAAGTCTTCCAAGAGAGGCGGCACTAAGACCTTTTCCTAAACTTGAAGCTACACCGCCGGTTACAAATATATGTTTCGTCACGGGATACTATATTACCATGAATTATTTTTTCATAAGTAATCTGAGGAACAAACTTGAAAATAAAACTTTCCACTAAACAATCAAATACTGTCTTTATAATCTCAATAGCGATTGTTGCGGCATTATCTCGAATAGGCTTATTTCTAAAAAAATACCCACTTGGACCAGATGATGGCATATATGCAATAAGCTCAAAACATGTTGCTGACGGCTTGACCCCATTTAAACAGGTGTTTTCTTCTCAAGGTGGATGGTTTTTAGAATTGCTAGCTCTACCTGTCCGGATATTTAATAATAACTTTTGGGCGCCTAGGATCATCCCTGTAATTGCTGGTATGTTAATAGCTATATTCGCCGGATTAATAGCAAAACGGACTATGAGCTATAAATGTGCATTATTTACCGGATTGATATGTGCATTATCTGGAACTCTTATTCGTACAACTTCTGCAATTACTTCTGACGGCGTTATGACAGCATTTTCTTTAGCCACGATACTCTTAATGTATAAATTCATCGGCTCACAAACAAATATGAATGCTATTTATTTAGGCATAAGTTTAGGTTTAGGATGCTCTATTAAAAGTATTTTTATGATTCCGACAATCATCTTTTTATTCATATCAACATATAATACTGAATTATTAAAACGGTTTATAGCATTTATAAGTGCGGTAATTATTTTCATTTTGCCATTCATCCTTTTTGGATATAAAGATGTATGGGATCAAAGCGTTGTGTATCATATTGAGAAAGATGATCCATTAAATATTACTTCCAATATCGGAAAAATATTTTCTACAATTTCCACTCTGGATATTTTTATAAGCATCATGGCAATAATAGGGATTGGAATTTTTGTCATCAAAATGATTAAAAAAGATTCGAAACTACATAATAGTGAGATCAAACTTTTGAATCTAGGGTACCTCTTTCCCACTTTTCTGCTGCTCGTATTTCAAGCACCTCTATTTAGGAATCATCTTGCAATAATAATGCCTGCAATTATAATCATAAGTATTTATTATTTTAGTTTGTATAAGCTAAATAAGTTATATGAAATTATCCTTGTAGTACTACTTTTAATTTCTTCAATCTTTACTATAAACAATGTTGAAAATGATTCCGGATTTAAAAAGGTATCAGGTTACAAAAATAGTCAAAACATTATTGAACGGGTAAAAAAAGATAAATTAATGCTCACTAATGACCCTGGCTTTGCTTACTTCGCAAAAATGGGTATACCTAAATTACTAGAAGATACATCTAGATACAGATTTCAATCAAAAACGGAGAGTATCAAATTAGACAATTCTTCATTTAGTAAATACTTGAACAATTCTGATATATGTTCAATCGTAATTAAAGAGGATGATAACGATCGAATATTTAGTATTGAAGATATCTTGAATGATAAATGGTCACAGGTAATCCAAAAAGGTAACTATAATATTTGGTTAAATAATTCAACAAATTGCACTATCTCCTAGTCAATAAATCAATTAGATAATTATCATTTAATATTTTAATTTGAAAGTTTCTTTTTTAACCAAATCTTACGTTCTTTAGACTGTCCAAATGTGTCCAATATTCTAAATGGGATAAATTTATTAATGATCAACGAAAATGATACAAATTCAGACAACAAATTTAATACAAGCGCTATCGCTATTACGATATAGGTTTGATTAATATTTACAATGTTTACAATACTAAATCCCAACATTGCCCCAATAGAATTTGAACCTATATCTCCAAGCATCAACATTTCTTTTAAATCAAAATAAAGAAGAACAGCTAATATTCCTAATACGCCATATTGCCATTCATTGTTTGTAGAAAATATCAAACAAAAAATTATCACTACTATTGAGATTTTTAAAGATCTACCTGGTGCTAAATCAAATAGATTAGTAAGATTCGCAATTAAAGAGATTGCAATTACATCGCATATTAGTGTTAGATATCCCAAACTGTGAACTGATGGCATAAAAGCCAGTATACAAATTATTGGTCCACCAAATAATTTGAGTCCACCTGTTGTTAATCGACCATGTAATAATGATCGAATATGACCTTTAAAACCTTGTGAATCTTTATTACCCAACAGATCATCTATTAAACCTAAAAATGCAAAACCTATTATTATTAAAATTAATGAATAGGATACTGCGCCTTTATAAGTTTTAATATTACTAATTATCAAGGTTACAGATGCAAGTATAAAGATTGAAAAAAGAAAATGTATTCCGCCTATGCTTAGTATTTTATTACCTCGATAATTCGTGCCTGTGCATAATTCACTAGAACATATGTCTTTTAGGAAATAATATGAAATTATTGTGATGATTATGCCTAAAAGGAAAATAACCGAACTATACATTAATATTCTTTCTAGAAGATATCGCATTTTTATATTCTTTTAATTTCGAATTCGGAACTATAAATAACATCATAATAAATAATATGGCTATAAAAATAGATATAAATGTATAAGATGATGTCATAGTATTGGGATTAACTATTTTAGATATTATAAAACCTAATGATCCAAAAATTATCGAACCAAATATAAAAAGTGAATCAGTCTTATTTGGGAGTGTATTTATTCCTCTAACATTTAACATAACTACCAATGCTAATGCAGAAATTAGATAAGCAATTGTATGAACAAGACCCATAACAATAATTATATTTTTAGCTTCAAATCTCGATGATATAGATAATCCAATAATAGAGATTAGTACTGAAGAAATAAAGATGACTAGAGCAGGCATTTTGACACTAGCTTTTGCAAAAAATATTCTTGAACAACTCTGGTAAACACCGTAAGGCATCAAACCTATATACATAGAAATTAATATTAGTTCGAAAAGCCGAGTACCATTTTTTGCTTCGCCAATCGAAATAATCGTAGCTATCGGTTTTGATAAGGAAATAACTATCGCTGTTAGTACAGAAAGCGGTATATAAGTCCAACTCATAGTCTTTGAAACATTTTTTTCAAATAATAACTTATTCTCTTCCTCGTGTGAATTTGCAGCCTGCAATGAAAGATCAGGTAACACAACCGTCGAAAAAGATTGTGAAATTATTGCGTATGGAGCTATAAAAAACATAAAGCCTATTTGATAAGCTACAACAGCACCAGGTGTTTTATTGCCGAGAAAAATTGATATTCCTAATATTAACGCCGCAGAAGCTTGTATAGCAATAGCCCATGTAGATGTTTTTAAGACTGAAATTCCTAATTTAAAATTTGAAGACAAACTCATGCTAATACGATTTTTTATGCCAACGTAAACAGGTATTATTACAAACCCTATACAAGCTAAAGTACCAGTTATACCTAATATAATTATGGATTTAGTTGATAAATCATCACTTATATCTCTGCTTTCCAGTCGAAATATACCCAATCCAACAACAAGAACGATAGAACTAGCTATTGGCGCTATTGCTGCAGGAGTAAAGATTTTCTTTGCACTTAATGCTGCTACTGAAACCGCCCCTATACCATAAAGAAATACTTGAGGAATAAAAAATCTAATTAATATCGTACCAGTTTTTATTTGTTCAGTACGATGACCCAAAGGTACATTTTGAAATAATATATCTGAAATATATGGCGCGAAAATGAATCCTACAATAGTAATTAATCCAAGGATTATTAATACTACAGTCAATAGTGAGGAAACAATATTCTTAAACTCTGCGTCGGATTTATTCAATGCAATAGACAACTGAGGCACTAAAGCTGAACTTAAAGCTCCAGCAACCAAAAGGTCAAAAAGTATGTTTGATATTGAATTAGTAGATTGAAAGGTGTTTCCAATTAATGTCGTCCCAAGAAGTGCACCCACAGCTAGTACCCGGAGGAATCCAACTATACGTGAGAGTATTGTAAAGAACGCTAAATTTATAACTGGTTTATGCTCGTTCATAATAGTTATAGAGCAGGTGCTCGTTCATTCACAACCGAAGTTACACCATAAAGCCCTTTTTTTCCTGCAATATTATCTTTATGTGCAATAATCAATGAAATTCTACCACTAGGTGAATCAGCTGTATCTACTAAATTAATATCAGATAGCGACGAAATTAATTTTTTTGCTGCATCGACACGAGTTGGTTTTAGTTTAAGGTTTTCTGATCCAACAATACCGATAGTTAGCGGAAAATTATTTTGTAAGTCAGTAACAAAATTTGCATATTTTGTATCAGACAACTTTTGTTGATCTACCAAAACCATGAATGACACATTTTGATTAGCCATAGGGTTCTGGAATACATTGTTTTCGCTATAAGCTGATTTGTTTACTAAAAAAGATAGATAGGAATCATAATCTATCTCATTATTTGATTCATCAGTATTTTTATCTCTCAATACATTAAGTGCATTCTCAAAATAACTTAGCATTACTTTTTGGCTATCATCGACAGTTGGTTTCTGAGCAGGATTAGATGAACTTGTAATATAACTTTCTAACAGTTTCTTCTTGTCGGCTAATATAAAATCATCACTGAACTTAATAACAGATGAGACTTGTGCACCTGCAAGAGCAGATAATTCTACGACTTCAGTAGTATCAGAATCAGAAACATCACCAACTACGATTACATATACGCTTTGATTGTTTAAGTATTCACGCACACTATGAGCTGCAAGTATAGTGTCTTGCTCATTTATTTTTTTTATATCATCTTGTAACTGATCATTTTGTTCCTTGCGATTTATAGAGTTTGATTCAGCAATATCGATACGCGTACGCAGTCCATCAACAATTGCTCTATCGATAACTGTCGAACCCATAATAATCCCAATTCCTAAGGCTAAAAAAATAGCAACTATAGAAATAATATGAAATCTAAAATTTATCATGAAAACCAATCTGAAAAACTATACCAATAATCTCGTATAGTTAATCTTAACCCTTTTAAAAATACTCTAAGTGGTTCAGAAACAAAAACCATAATAATTACTACCAGTAATGCTGACATCACCAAAAGAATAATATCACGACGTCTAATACGACCTTCGTATAATTTACTAACTCCTTTAGCATCAACTAAAACTGGTCCTAAGCTAATGCGAGTTAAAAAGGTCGAAGCCATTCCCCTACGACCTTTATCTAATAGTTCTACCATGGTACCGTGAGTACCGACAGCAACAATTAATGATGCCCCCGCTTCAAAAGCCATGAGCATTGCTACATCTTCACTCATACCATTAGATACAAATTCTAAGTATTCAACACCAAATGCTTCCAACTCTTCTTTTCCAGGATTTCTACCATCACGATGTACGTGATGTATAAGTTCAGGACCAACTAATGCTTCAGCGGTCACAGAATCAAAATCTCCGATAATAATATCGGCCTTCAAACCAACTTCTAATAGAGCATCTGCCCCACCATCTACAGCGATTAATACGGGTGAATATTCTTTAATATATGGTTTTAATGCCTTTAGATCTTTTTTATAATCGTGACCTCTAACCACTACAACGCAATGTCTACCTTTAAACTGAGTCTTTAATGCTGGAAGTTCTAAAGGTGCAAAAAATTCATCAACTTCTTTATCAATATATTCAAGAGTATTTTTTGCAAATACCTTTAATTCTGAACCAATATTATTTTTCGCATCAATCATTGATTTTTCTAAAGATTGTTTATCCCAGATTTTGGCTGTGAACTGTAATTCTTCGATTTTATTATCTTCGTTTTTTAAATCAGAAAATCTTGAGAAGGTTACTGTATTTGAATCATTATCAATAGAAATATTTTTATAGTTTTCACAAATATCTATGTCTGTATCAATATCGATAATAGGAATCCCAGCTTCAAGCAAAACACTAGGTCCACCATTAGGATAACGACCAGATATAGATGGTTTAGTGTTTATTACAGCACTTACCTTTGCAGCAACCAAACTTTCTGCAGCAACTCTGTCTAAATCATCATGAGCAATTACAGCAACAAATTTTGTGGGAATAACCTTTGCAAGATCTTTGGTTCTTTTCGAACATTGAAAGGCCAACAATTCTTGAATTTCATTTTTTCTTAGAGAATTTAATATTGCCATAATTTGATATTGATTCTAATAAATATATGCTGATATATCAGAGCCTGAATGATATTTTTATTAATTTTTGCGAATATGAGTATAATTATGCAATGTTTTTATCGAATCTAAGACATTTATACTGCGCGCTTTATAATTATATTCTGATTTTTCTATATACATCAGTTATTGATAACTCATCATCGAAATAACCATCTTTTAATTCACTTGAATCATATTTAATATACCCACATTTAATCGCAACCCGAGCTGAAGCCTTATTCCAATTGGCAATACGTAAGGTTGGATTAAATTTACTGTTAATCAGTATTTTCGAAATTTGTTGTACAGCAAAAGTTGCTACACCTAGACCAGAATATTTTGAAAATGTCATATATGTAACATCGGCATCGCCTTGATCAGCCATTTGGTAATTAATTTGATTTTGGTTAGTAATTATATCAACTGAAATAATTCCGGCTATTGTTTTTATCCCCTGATCAGATTTATATTCAATTATATATTTTGTTGGAAATTCACTTAATACATTTTCTAATAACCATTCTGTGAAAAATCTTTTATTCACAGGCCAAGAACTAGGTAGATCTTTTAAGTCATTTTCAATTGATTCCCAGAGCTGATCAATATCATTCGATTCTAAGTCCCGTAAGATTAAAGTTTCAACGTCGGTTTTATTCATTAGTAGGGTCCTAACTTTGAATCGAGCACTTAATGTATTACATAGAGATGATAGTTCATTTAACTTTGAGCGTAAAATGCCAAACGTTTTAATATATAAATAAATGGGGCGATTTATGGTCTTTTTCCACCAAATGACTCTGATAACCGAGTTAAAATATTTTCAGGGCGTTCGATTACTTTCAAAGTTCGAGCAGAACCTGTGACAGTTACAGAAACGTTAGGGGGAAGATCCATTAAAAAACGACCATCACACAATAAAACACAATCTTCTTCGACTTCGAAAGAAATCACTTCGCTGTCTTTAACAACTACTTGTGGAATCCGAGGATTATGTAAAGCAGAGAACGTCACTGAATAGGCTTTTACATCTGAGGCTAATGCTGGTCCTCCTGCTGACGATGAATATGCTGTTGAGCCAGTTGGTGTTGCCAAAATGACACCATCACATACAAAAGATTCGTAATGTTTTTTATGATTATTCAATTCAGAGTCATAAACCAATGCAGTTAATCTTGCTGCACGTTCATGTCGTTTTCTTTCAATAACGAACTCATTTACAGATAAAAACTCTTCATCGCCTACCACTGCCTTTAACATTAATCTTTCATTAGGAATTAAAGTATTTATTGATTTAACAGCAAGTTCCAATTGATTTGTATCGAAATATGGTAAAAAACCAAATCTTCCTAAGTTAATACCTAATAGTGCAATATCATATTCGATAGCAATCCTCGAAGTATATAGAAAGGTACCATCCCCTCCTATACTAATTACACAACCCGCTTTTGACGGATCAGCCACTATTTCCAATTTTTCATTTTTGGCAATAGCGACTATTTGATCATATACTTTATCTGCACCGTTTTTTTCTTTATTTATACAAATATGTATTTTATCTATCATTTAGTTTCTTCACTCCGTTCAGATTGACGTAAATCATTATGTGCTTGCATTACTACGTCTTCTATATTTATTGTGTTGATTTTACCAGCTTTATCAATCTTTGTGTAACTACCTTTTGAATCTCGAGTCGCAGGAAGAAATAAAGATATAAACTCGATATTACCTTTTGCGCCAGTAATTGGTGATGCCGATAAGCCATTTAAATAGTATTGGGATGGAAAATCTTCTACAAATTTTTTCAATATTTCTATATGGATATTAGGATCAGTAATTATACCAGTATCATTAACTTGGTTTTTATTACCTTCGAATTGTGGTTTGATTAAAGCAATTATTAATGCATCATCATTTAATACAGAGAAGATTGCAGGTAATAATGGAAGAATAGATGTGAAGGAAACATCAATTACACAAATATCACAAGGGCCACTTGTATTTTCTAAAGTGAGGTCTTTAGCATTGAGCCTTTCAAATATAGTTACTTGTTTATGGTTTCTGATTTTATTATCAAGTTGACTTCTACCCACATCTACGGCAATGACGTGTTCTGCACCATTTTGAATCAAACAATCACTAAATCCTCCAGTTGAAGCGCCAATGTCTAGTGCTTTGTATCCATTCACATCAATGTTAAAAACTTTGAGTGCCTTCTCGAGCTTATAGCCACCTCGCGAAACATATTTCGTAGCTAATTTAGTCAATGAAATTTGAACAGAATTCTCGAAATTTGCATTTATATTATTTATTAGTGCTCCATTAACCAATACTCTATTATTCACAATAAGTTCTCGAGCACTCTCTAAGTTTTCAGAAATATTCTGCCTAACTATGAGCTTCTCGAGTTTAATTTTGGCCACGAGCAACTATACTAGTGTGCAACATATTAATAAATTCTTTTTAAATACTTTAAGTGTTAGAAAAATTGAAAGGCAGCAATGAAGCTAGAAGATATATATTCAAAAAACGAAAAATTGATGAATCATAAATGTAAGACAATTTCGTCAGATTTACTTCACTTACCTTCTCGCGATGCAATTGATCTTTTCACACAAAGTGATAGATCAAATCAGGTTGTTCGAAATTTGAACTCTATATATGCACATGGCCGTCTTGATAATACTGGTTATGTTTCTATCCTCCCAGTTGATCAAGGTATTGAACATAGTGCTGGTAAATCTTTTGCGAAAAATCCAATCTATTTTGACCCATCTAATATTATTGAGCTCGCGATTGAAGGCGGATGCAATGCCGTTGCTTCAACGTTTGGTGTTTTGGGTTCAGTTGCTCGTAAATATGCACATCGTATTCCTTTTATTGTGAAAATTAACCATAACGAGATGATGACAATGCCAGCTACTTATGATCAGATAATGTTTGGTACAATTGACCAAGCAGTTGATATGGGTGCAGCGGCTGTTGGTGCAACTGTATATTTTGGAGCACCTGAATCTAATAGACAGATAATTGAGGTTAGTGAAGCTTTTGCTTATGCACATGAACGCGGTTTAGCAACAGTGCTTTGGTGCTATACGCGAAACTCTGGTTTTGCAACTTCTGAAACCGATTTCCATACTGCTGCTGATTTAACTGGACAAGCTAATCATCTAGGTGTGACAATGCACGCGGATATTATTAAGCAAAAACTTCCTGAAACAAATTTGAATGGCTTTAAAGAAGTGGGTACTAATCAAACTGATGATCGTGTATATTCGGAACTTTTAAGTGATAATCCTATTGATATGACTAGATACCAACTTGCTAATTGTTATATGGGGAGAATTCCATTAATCAACTCTGGAGGACCTAGTGGTGATAATGACTTTGAGCAATCAATAGTAACTGCAATAATCAATAAACGTGCTGGTGGTGCTGGTCTAATTCTAGGGCGCAAAGCTTTTCAGAGACCGATGGCTGAAGGTATTGATTTATTAAATGCAATTCAAGATGTTTATCTTGATAGCTCTGTTACAGTTGCCTAAAATTTAACAATCCAGTGTGTAACTTCACTGAAAAGGCTATAGCATTGCAATATATATCGTAGTTACAAAAATGATTCATACCAAATATTTAATATCCATATGATAATTAACATCGGATGGAACAATTTAATGCGCATTTAAACTCTAATTCATACATTTTGGTGCCGTCATGAGAATGGTTAATCGTAAGCCTGGGAAACAAAATGGCCAAAGCAACAAACAGCTAACAGCTATAGAAGCAAGTAGAGTTATTGCAGAACACAATTTTCCACTAAGACAAACGATTGATACTAATAAGGTATATGAAACAGACTCGATAAAAGATCAATTAAAAGAGTTAGATTTATTCGACCACAAGATAGCTATATGTACAATTTTAGCTGGAGAAGCAACAAATGGGTTTACAGTCTCTAGAGATATATTAAATAGTATCTCATATTTTATTACAAACCATACAATATCAAATGGTTTTGATTTAGCCTTACATGATTTCTCAAAAGGTTTATATGTGTCTGGTATGTATTTGTTTTTTTCGATAAATATGAAGTTAAACCCGTTTGAAGAGATTTTAGATCAACAATATGTGCGTAGTGCGTATAAGGCACTACGCAATACAACTGGATTTTTAATGTATGAAGAAGATGTACCTGAGGCTATTGATCGAGTCGTTGGAGAAATTTTAGAAGGACTAAATGAAGGTAAATATGATTCAGACTTAAGTGTGAAGATGGAAGCAATAACATTTATATCTAATGCACACTATGCTGGGTATCTAGAAAAACAACTTGGCGTTTTTGGTGGATCCGATTTTGTTGACTCTCCTAATCCAAATCTAGCTTTTCATAAACAAATGGCACTTTGGTCCGCAGAATTATTTGATGAATTAGACATACCCTTCGACCAATTAGATCAAGAATATTATTCAGGTTTAATACGGGTATATTTGACATTAGAGTCAGATTTAGTGCCCAAAATGCATAATGGTCAAGTATATGAGTTCTTAAATATTGAATACGCTGAGATTAAAGAACGAGTATTCCCAGGGTGTAGTGAACATTTACATCGTTTAGAGCCATTTAAGGTTGATGACGGTTTGATCATTGGCCCTACAAAGGCATATCAAATTTTAATTGATAAGGCACGCGAAGTCCTTGGATTGGATCCAATTAAGAGAGAGAAAATGTCTAAAAGTGCAAAACGCCGTGAAAGAGCTAATGGTGGACCTAGAGATACACACTCGAGTATTAGTCTGGTAAAGCCAACTGATTTAGATTTAAGTATAACAACAACTGCTGAGTCTGCTGGATTACCATCAGCTATAAGTCTTGATCTATAAGCAAACACCATGGTAGTTATTAAGAAAGAGCGTCTAAGCGATCTTTAACATCTGCAAAATTAGGTGCTTGATTCATTAATCTTTCAAACCATTGACGAGCTGCAATTATATTTCCAGCTCTTTCTTCAAGATCTGCCAAACAATACCAAAGCCTAAGGTGATGTTGCTTTGGTTTACCAATAGGTTTAACTTTTTTTCTAAGCAAACGTAGAGCTTCTTCTATATTGCCTTGTTCTGCCAAGGATTGAGAATGAACAATTCGTCCTTCTGCCGTAACGGCACCATCTGGGGAAACTTCACCGAGTTCTCGCCATAGTTTGTCAACTTTGTCGTATTCTTTAAATGAGCGATAACAATCCATGATTAAAGGAAGCTGGTCATAACTTTTAGTTCTAGATGTAAATTCTTCAAGAACTTTTAGAGCCTGTTCATATTTACCATTAGCATAAAGAGACATCCCGTATAATTCTTGAACACCTTGTGCTGAAGGATACCTCTCGACTAAAGGCTTAATTATTCTTAAAGCATCTCTTTCTCGACCATCTTGGAAAGCTTGAGCTGCTTCTTGTAAAACAGGGATCGCCCTTTCGGCTCTTTTACCGGCAATATGTTCCAATTCTTCATATGGATCTTCAAAATTCTTCACTAATATATTCTAGTCGGATAAGGTAAATATACCCTTATGAGCTTTAGTGAATCGTTGTTCAACTAGTATTTAACAATCGTAACTAAACCTAAAATAATCAACAACCTAAGCGGATTTAGAGCAATAGCTGCTCTACTCGTCGCATTTTCACACTTTGATTTTAAGTTTGTTAAAGGTTTAGAAAATGAATCAATAGTATTTTTCAAGGGATATAGTGCAGTTACAGCATTCTTTATACTTTCTGGATTTGTTTTAACGTGGAGCCAACTAGGGAAAAATATAAATGGGATAATTCCATTAAGGAAATTTTATGTGGATAGATTTTCAAAAATCTATCCATTACATATATTCACATTAATAACATCATTGGTATTACTAGGAATACCTACATTTTCGCTTATCGCTTTTTTAGCAAATATCACATTATTGCAAGCTTGGTTGCCAAAGTTATCCACCGTATATGTTTACAACTCTGTATCTTGGGCACTTAGTGTAGAGGTATTTCTTTATTTATGTTTTCCGTTTATCTTTAGAATTGCTATCAAAAAAATTACTAATAGTACGAATATGGCATGGCTACTAATTATTATTGGAATATCAGTTCCGACAATAGCCATTACAGCGACTTCAATATTTAATTTGAATAGATATCCAATTGATAAAATGTGGTCAGCTCATTATTTTCTTTATAGATTTCCAATCACGAGACTCGGAGATTTAATAATAGGAATGGGATTAGCTTTTATAGTTTATAATTCAAAACCGGTTTCCAAAAAGATAGCGTATCTTTTGCAAATAGCCTCAGCCTTGCTCTATATTCTAGTGGCAAGCCAGACCTACCGTTTTCAATCTTTCTCAGGAGCTTCTTCATTTGACTTAATCTGGATTCCAGTATTTTCACTTGCAATATATTCATTAGCTATTCCAACACTTAAAGAATCAAAACATATATTCTCTTCAAAGCCATTAGTTGAATTAGGTACATTATCTTTTGCATTTTATCTTTTTCACGATCAAATATATATTTACTTAATGAACCATGGAGCAGGTAGATTTTTAGAAACAAAAACATCATATTTATTATTTATTTCAATATTATTATTTGGTTTAGTTATATTAAGTTGGTTTACACATAAATTTATAGAACAACCAACACAATTATATATAAGAAATAAATTCTCAAAAAAAGAAAAGGTATAAATATGCAGTATGTAATAGTAGGACTAGACGGCACTGACAATGAAGCATTGGATAGGCGTTTGGCTGTACGCGAAGACCATCTTTCTCTAGGTGACAAGATGGTTAATAAAGGCAATATGATGTATGGTGCTGCGTTATTACACGATGATGGTACTATGAAAGGTTCAATGCTCGTGCTGGATTTTGATACTGATCAAGATCTACAGAATTGGTTAGATACTGAACCTTATGTAGTGGGCAAAGTTTGGGAAAGTATAGAGATACATAAATCTAATACTCGTAATCCTTGGCAATTTAATCGTGATGAAGAATGGTATGAAAAAAATAGATCATAATTAAATTTACTAAACTATATATATTTTTAGCCTTTTTGTGATCTTCTTTTAAACATAAATGTTGTAACAGGAACAGCAAACACGATCAATCCTACACACCAAATTATTGAAAGCGTGATTGCATTTCCTGTAGCTTGGCCCAGTGTCAATCCACGGATAGCATTCATCACTTTGGTTAGTGGTTGATTTTCTGCGAATGCTCGAAGACCTGCAGGCATTGTGTCAGTAGGCACAAATGCGCTAGATATAAAAGTCAACGGGAAGATTACAACGAAACCAAACCATTGAGCAGCTTCTAATGTTTTAACCATTAACCCAAGAATTGCAGACATCCACGAGATAGCAAGTGTAAATAACATAGCAAGACCAATAATTTGTAACCATTCGATAAAACTGGCATCTGGTCTAAATCCAATAATTAAGGCAACAACAATAATAATTGCACCAGAAAGTATATTTCTAACTAAGTCAGCAATTATATGGCCGATAATTAATGCGCTATTAGACATGGGTAGCGATCTGAATCGGTCAGTTATACCTTCTTTTAAATCTGCCGCCAAGTTAATCGTTGTTGAATTTGCACCGAAAGCAAGCGTCTGTATAAACACTCCAGCGAAAAGAAAATTAACATACGAGATATTAGACGGTAAACTTTTTGCAATAGCTCCACCTAAAACATATTTATTTAGTAACGTAAACATTACTGGGAACATAATCAAGCCAACGAGCTGATCCATACTTCTAATAATATGTGTGATGCTTCTCTTTGCCATTAGCCAAGAATCACTAATTAGCCAATAGATACTGAATTTTGTTTGTGGTGTCACCTCAGCAATTGTAGACCTAGTCATTATTTTTTACCTTTCGATCTTTTAGAAGGTTTTTCTTCATCAACTTTTTCTTGCGCTTCATGTCCTGTTAATTTTAGGAATACATCATCAAGAGTTGGTTTACGAAGAGATATGGTTTCGACTTTAATATTTGCTTTCTCTAATATTACAAGCGTAGAAGTTAATTTATTAACTCCGTCCTTTGCAGGAAGACTGATAATTCTTTCAATTTCATCAACTGTTGTATTTTCGCCATCAAGAGCTTTTAGCGCAGCAGCGAAATCTTGATCGCCAGAAATAATTACATCGAGACGATCTTCGCCAACTTGAGCTTTTAGTTCAGTTGCTGAACCTTGAGCGATAACTACACCATGGTCAATGACTATTATATGATCCGCCAAGTAGTCCGCCTCGTCCATATATTGTGTTGTTAAAAGTATTGCTGTGCCTTGAGATGCTAATTCTTTTATCATCTTCCACATTGCAATACGACTTCGTGGATCTAAACCAGTCGTAGGCTCATCGAGATATATAACTTTTGGATTCGCAATTAAGCTCATAGCTAGGTCAATGCGACGCTTCATACCGCCAGAATAAGATTTAACAACTTTGTCTGCGGATTCTTCAAGATCAACTAGTTTAATTAATTTTTCGGATATTTTTTTAGTTGGTCCCTTTCTAATATGGTATAAGCCTCCTATGAGATTAAGATTTTCACGACCGGTTAAATATTCGTCAACAGCTGCATATTGTCCAGTTAAACCAATACTTGCACGCACTGACATTGCATCTTTAACAACATCAAATCCCATGACTGTTGCTTTGCCTCCATCGGGATCTAGGAGCGTTGAAAGTATTTTTACAGTTGTAGTTTTACCTGCACCATTTGGACCAAGTATTGCAACTATCTTGCCTTTACCTACGGTGAGATCGATCCCCTTAAGAACTTCTTTATCTCCAAAGGATTTTCGCAATCCTTTAATTTCAATACTATTTTCTGTCATATCTACTTTCTTAATAAAATCTTTATATAATAAAATACTACATTATATATTAGAACCCTTAACCATATTTAATTTTAAGTCTTTTGACGTAGTGCGCCAAACTACCCTTTTGTCAATACATTTTCTAAATATTCATCGAGTCGCTCAAACATCTGTGTTGTGCCTTCGATCATACCCATTTCTAAAACAGTTTTTAATTCTTTTTCGCTTACATATGTTATTTTTGATATTACTCTACTCTTATTTTCTTCCTCAATGAAATCCATAACAGTTCTGGAATTTGGCATTTCTTTGTTCGGAATACCAGTTTCATCTGTGAATGAATCAGTATAAATAAGTTGTGAAACTGGTGTGATTTTTTCATAAAAGAAAATACCCCAAGATTCAAAATTAGCCCATTCGCTACCGTCGTCTGGACCTTTCATCATATAATGCCATGAGCCACCTTCGCGTAAATCCATTTTTGAAAATGGAGTTGTCCAATTGGCAGGTCCCCACCATTGAGCAATTGCGTTAGCATCCGTCCATGCTTTAAACACTAGATCGCGCGGAGCATCGTAGACTCTTTCCATAGTTAGAACATTGTCTTGAGTACTTGTAATAATTTTATTCATTTTTCTCCTGTATTTTTTTTAGATATTCATCGAGTGAATCAAATCGATCTTCCCAGATTTTCTTATAGTGTTCTAAGTATTGTGTGGCATCATTTACTGCCAGGGGTGAAATATTTACAAATTGCTTTTTCCCTGTCGTCTTTTAACAATTAAATTTGCTTTCTCTAACACTTTTAAATGCTTTGAAACACCAGCAAAAGTTAAATTATATTTTTTTGCTATCTCCCCCAAAGACATTTCTTTCTTTGCAACTTGATATAGTATATCTCTGCGTGTTGAATTTGAAAGTGAACTAAATATTGAGTCTAATTTCAAAGAAGAAATACATTCAACCATATAGTTGAATGTTAATATACAAGATTATTTTTTACAAAATTATACACATAGTATTTAAAAATTAGCTAGTTAGCAGGTAATTGGTATTTAGTTACAGAGCTAGATCCCATAACAACATCAGCTAAAACAGCAGCAAGCAAGCCAGGAACAATATATCCTGGTCTACCAGTTGCTTCAGCAATAAATGTTACACCAGCTAGAGGAACTCGATATCCGGCCCCCAAAAATGCGGCTATACCTACAACAACAAACATTGATGTATCATTGCCAGGAAAAAACCCGCCTGCAATACTTCCCAAAATTGCACCACAGATAACAAGAGGTATGAAGATACCACCTACCCCACCTCCGCCAACAGTTGTAATAGCACCTAACATTCTCATAACGAGTAGAACCACAAGGATTCCAATTGCTCTATGAGGCACAAGAATCCAAGAGAACAAATCATATGGAGGACCAATAACATTAGAATTTCCAGTCAATTCATGTCCGATTAAAACAATACCTGCCATTATTATTCCTGCAAATGAAATTCGCACTAGTGGTGAAATTTCCCTAGAGTAACGTTTAGCAAATCTTAGACCAACACTAAATAATTTTGCACATAACCCTGCAAATAAACCAAGTACCAATGCACCTACAATATCTCGATACGAAAAAGTCGGAGTTCCTACCAGTTGCAATATTGGCGTAATTCCTTTAAATGCTATATATGTTAGATAGCTAGTTGCGCTTGAAACTAAAGTTGGCAATAACATCGATCTTGCAAAATCATCTTGATATGGAACTTCTAATGCAAAAACAGCACCAGTTGCGGGTGCCTTGAAAATAGCTGATACGCCAGCTGCAGCACCACAAACAAAAAATACTCGACGATCAAAACCTTCGAGCATTTTTGGGAATCTTTTTTGTACGTGATCACCAATAAAAGTTCCCATGTACATGGAGATGCCCTCAAAACCGAGTGCACCACCAAAGCCTAAAGTACAGATGGTCCCAATTATTCGTGCAAAAAATCTACGGAAAGTTAGGACGAAACCAGCACCATGAAAATGCTGGATATAAATATCTGATGTATCAGGTGTGGCATTATCTCCTATATATTTCATTGATAACCATGAAAGTATCAGTCCAATAAACGGCAACGTAGAAACTACCCAAATGGTATTATGGGTAGTTAGATATTCAAATATATTTTCTGCAATACTAGCAACAACAAAAACTAAGAAACCTGTAATGATTCCTATACACGCTCCAGCAATCAAAATACGATGGATACGCTTTTCCCTATGTCTGTCTTCGCTTAAAGGTTCTACCACAATTATTAATATTACTCTGTAAAAATACCAATATGTTATCAACTGCTAAAATGAATTAAATATATATATGTTCCATAAGATGTAATATTTAGTATTATTTTGGTCTATAAGGATGGAAATTCCTATAAGCAACAAGCATAGAGTTACAAAGATCGGTCATTGTCAACATTTTCATCATTATCTGAATTTAAATCATATTCAAGAACATCTAGTTCCGAATAATTTTCACGCTCTTTATTGCTTTCTCTTCTATTAGCTAAGATAAAACCTAAAGGCATTAAAGTGCAAGAAACAATAATTACAAACAAGACTGATCCAGAATTAATTCCTTCAATCGCCTGACTCGCTGGTATTGACAGAAAAAGAATAATTGTTATTAAGCCTCTTGGCGCAATAAATAGATTCGGTAGTAATTCCATCCGAGATATTTTTAGAGCAATCACTCTAATTATAAAATATATCACAACAATAACAGTTCCATTGCGAATAGATTGTGCCTCAGCAATCGATGATATTTCAATAGTAAACCCGAAAAGTACAAAAACCACAGCTTTTGCAACAAAAGCTAGTTCTCTAGTAAAAGAATATAAAGTTTTAGTATCGACTTTTTGTTTATTGTAACTTAAATATTTAGAGAACCATCGATAGTTTATTTTGTCACCATTATTGACGATCATACCGAAAATAAGTACAACAATTAATGCAGATAAATGTAACATTTTTGATATCGAATAGACAAACAATAAGATTGAAATAATTAGTGAAAAACGCGCACTACTTTTCAATTTTTTTAATAAAAGCATAATAATTAATGAAGAGACAACTGAAATCACTATTACTACTATTAGCTTAAATCCTAAATTGATAAAAGAATAGCCATCAATATATCTATTTGCGATCATGAAATTGAAGAAGACGATACCTATTATGTCAGATAATGTAGATTCATAAACAATGATATCTTTTTTTGTTTTAATCATGTTGGCAACAGTAGGTATTGCTACAGTACTGCTAATTATGCTGAAAGGAATCGCAGATATTAGGCTTAAGCGAAATGAGTCATGGGTCGTATAGGAAATGTAGGCAGCAATTGTTAAAGCAGTTGCGAGTATGCCAATTAGCGATGACGCAGCCGCTTTTCTTATTGTAGCTTTAGTCCGGTTATGAACTCGAAGTTCAAGAGCGCCTTCAAGGACAATAAGTAATAGTGCTATTGTTCCAGCAGGTGCTAATAAGTGTTTTAAATCCGGCGTTTTTATGCTAAACAAGGTCGCTAATTCGTTTAAACCAATACCTGTTAAAATCAAAAGAATGATTGAGGGTACCTTAATACGATCTGCAAAATCATCATAAACAAAAGCAATTATCAATATGCCGCTCAATATAGCCAATAGTGCATACGTATTTAATACCATATTAAATTTTACTATAGATATATTCGAAGAAAGTCGATCTATTAAATAAGTCGATTTCTTTTTGAAATTATGAGAACATGTATAGCCATGAAAGGATTAAATGGGTTATCAATTTGCCGATGTTCAAAATTTTATAAAATCACTATATCCTGATGCGACTAAAATAGCACCACTTTCTAAAGGTGGATGGTCAGATGCATTTGAATTTAGTCTGAATAACAATACTTTCGTTATAAGATTTTCAAAATACGATACTGATTTTCGGAAAGATCTTTATGCAAATAATTTTGTTGGATCAAATTTACCAATTCCAAAATTGATAAAAATAGGCAATGCATTCGATGGATATTTTGCAGTTTCAGAGCGAGCTTATGGAGAAATGCTAGACCAACTATCTATTGGCAAAATGAGAGACACTATCCCCTCTTTGCTTAATACCTTTGATTCACTTCGTGCGGTTGATATATCTAAGACAATCGGTTTTGGCAGCTATAAACCAAATGGGAATGCCCCACATAAAACTTGGGCCGATTTTTTATTAGATGCTTTAAACGATAATCCAGAACGTAGAGTTCATGGATGGTATCAAATAATAAAGAATTCTAATTTTGGCACACAAGTTTTTGATGATGGGTTAAAAATATTTCAACAATTAGCACTTACCTTACCAAATAGTAGAAATCTAATTCATTACGATCTTTTAAATTCAAATGTAATGGTAAATGATAATAAGATTAGTGCAGTCTTTGATTGGGGCTGTGCATTATATGGAGATTTTGTTTTCGAACTTGCAACATTTACATTTTGGAGCCCTTGGATAGATGGATTAAAAGATATTGATTGGCTTAAAATATTTAAAGAACACTTTGTCAATATTGGGCTCGATGTACCAGATTTCGAAACACGACTTTTTGCCTATGAACTGTATATAGGTTTAGAGCATATGGGTTACAATGCTTTTATTTATGGTTGGGACAATTTTGAAAAATGTTCGAATGTTGTAAACGATATGCTGATATCAATGATTTAGTGTAGTTGTGAGTCTTGACCTTGTAGGTCTAAATCTAAATTTGCATTAATAGATTCGATTAATATCTTACATATATTCTTGCGCGGGCAGGTATGCAGCTTGTACAACTTGTTGTTTTACCATACACACTTGTTGTGCTTCCACAAACTTTGTAGTATCTTCTGGATCCCAACTTTCATGAATCTTTGCTAACTGATCAATTCCGAGTTCTTTCGCAGCTTTAATAAGTTCTTCTCTATTGGTGGATTTAATTGCTTTAGCATATAATTCTGGGGTTAAAAAAGCCGTTGTTTCTAAAATATTATTTATGGTTTCATCTCTAAGTAGTGCGTATTGATCATCTAGAGTATACATGCGTACCCTTTGAATTAAATCCGATATATCAGTATTTTGAAGAATTTCGTAACATTTACCATTATCTAAATCAAGGATATTATTTATAAAACTTAGAGTTCGTTCAGTGTCAGTTGCGTGACTAATACTTCTAACTAAACTTGATAGGTCTGTGTTCTTCAATGCTGTAGGAAGCAATTCGGGGTCTGCTTGCATTATTTTGGGCAATCTATTTTTTCTTTTTATTATCGGTATATTAAAATTTTGTCCATTTAGTAGCTTGGCATGATCGGTACTTTGTGATGCTAGCGCGTAATCATTAGCAGATAGTTTTGATATTCTTCTTTTAATTGCTCGCTCTAATGGAAATAGGAGAGAATAAATAGATTTTGGAGTCTGGAATGCGGATAAATCCGTACTTCGCATAATTTGTGCAAAAAGTGGATCATCTAATTGTGCAATAGAATTAAAAATTTCTTTAACGTTTATACTTAATGAGTGACTATGCATATAAGTAAACTTTTGAAGATCAGTACACTGCAATGCTTGAGCTAGTATCTCAGGATGTAGTTCACTAACTTTTAGGAATATTGCAGTTTCAAGTTTAAAAAGTTTTTTTATTCTAGTGTTGTATAGTAACTGAGCTAAGTCTGAATCTCTAACTTGCTCGGCGAAAGAGGCAGGATCAAGAACTCTTAAAGCTGAAGAAAAGTCCCGATCAACAATTTTTCTTATTGTTGGATCATATAACCCATTTATCCTTAGTAGATCAGCGGGGTCTAACAAAGCATCAGCCAATGTATAATTCCGCTTTATTCCATTAACTGTCATATAAACCATAATACCACATAACGGACATACTGAACAAGCGTCATTTAAGGTAATTAAATACCTTGTCGCAACATTAGCTAATTTATATAGGAATTATCCTATATATTCATATCGCCAGAACGTTCAGGTTGATAGAGAATATCTTCAACTGAAACCTGTTTATCACCTTTCGGTGTTGGGAACGAAATGGTACTGCCAACTTTATACCCAATAATTGAGCAGCCAATTGGTGAGAGAATCGAAATTTTGTCTTCTTCAATATCAGCATCCTCTGGAAAAACTAGTGTACAGTCCCAACTATCACCATTTTCTTCCTTTAGACGAATCTTGGAGTTCATAGTAATTACATCACCAGGAATTAATTCTGGCTCTACAACCTGCGCTTTCTTTAATTCAGTCAAAAGAGCATGATCATAATCATCGAGTCGTAATTTCTTATCTAAAAGATTTTTAAGTCTCTCAAGATCAAATTTAGTTATAAAAATATTTACCTTATCTAGCATTTTACCATTCTAGTATTTCATAGAGTTTAATTAATGCAATTGCACTTAAATTATTTAGTTTTTAGACAATAATTGATATATTGTGTGAAATTCGTTGTCTTTATCGGCTGATTTCACATCTAATTAGCTAGCAGTAAGTGCGCCTTCTATCAAAGAAATCTTTTTTACTTCTAATTTAAATTGACTCGGAGCATGAGTTACTACAAGAGTTGCGACCTTATGCTCAATTGCCTGGTTATGAAGAATACTCATGATCTCAATACCTCGTGCTTCATCTAATGAGGCAGTTGGTTCATCGCATAACAAAACTTTAGGATCGTTCATTAGCGCCCTTGCGATCGCTACTCGTTGACGTTCTCCTCCTGAAAGCTCGGCAGGTCGAGAATCAAATTTGCTACTTAACCCAACAGCGTCTAACAATTCTTTTGCTTTTGCTTTAGTTTTCTTGTCTAGCTTTTTATTAATATGCGCAATAAGTTCAAGTTGTTCAATTGCTCTAAGCGCCGGGAAAAGATTTGATGATTGAAATATGAATCCGATTTTTTCTTTACGAATACGTGCTCTAATATTTTGTTTTTGCTGTGAAATATTCTGTTCACCGTCAATGCTAACTATTCCTCTGTCTGGTGTACGAAGCAGTCCTGCAACTGCAAGTAATGTGGATTTTCCAGAACCTGAAGGGCCAGTTAGACAAAGGATTGTGCCACTTTTAACTTCTAATGAAACATCCTCTAAAAGTGTGTGTGTTTCTGACCCATCTGGAACTTTAACAGTGATATTCTCTAGTTTTAGCGACAATTTAAATCCTTACTAATTTTCTGAACCAAGTGCAATAATTGGATCTACCTTCATGATGCGTCTTACAGCGACAAGACTTCCTGCAATTCCCAAAACTGCTAACAGCAAATTAGATAAGATTACTGACCCAGGTTCTAAGCTAAATGGCGCCCCATCCCCCACAAGACTACCTAAACCTACGCCAATACCAACGCCAATTGTTGTTGATAGAAAAACAATCAAAATAAGTTGACCAAGCGCATCTTTTAAAACATATGAATTTGATGCCCCTAAAGCTTTTAGCAATCCAATCTGGCGTGTACGTTGTATTGTCCAAACAGTGAAGAAAGCTCCAACAATTAGAGCAGAAATGATTAGAAGAAAACTTCTAATCAATGTCATGGTTGCAGTCTCTGCAGAATAACCAGGTGAACCTGCATATGAAGCTTCTTTTGTCCTTACTTGCGTTCGAGCTTCGCTATCAAGAGAATTAAATTCACTGGTATCTTCTGCTTTAATTGCGATTGCCGAAAATCTACCTTTAGAATTTTCGCCATAAAATAAAGATTGCCATGTTTTTAATGAAGTAAAAGCTATTGGTACATGTCCATAAGATCCTGTATAAGTAAATCCAAGTATTGGTAATTTAATGTCTGGTCCATCAATTGTTAAATAATCACCAACCTTTAATCCATCAATTCTTGATTTTTCGCTCAATACAATACCGGGCTTACCGCTAAGTGATTCTTTTGCACGCTTATCTGGAGCAAGAAAACTATCTTGAGGAACTCCAAAGAGTGCGACATCAATAGTTTGGCCATCTTTAGTTTTAGCGTTAAAAAACGAAACACCCAATTTCGAGGTTTCTATTGATTTAACGCCTTTCCATGGTTTAAGATTTTTATCAGTAAGTGTTGAACGACTAAAACTATTTTCAGAGCCTTCCTGGAGAGCAAGGTGCGTCATTGGCAAATTTCTGAGACCAGAAATACCGTCATTGACTAAACCGGTAGCTAGGCCAGCGAGTACAGTCGTCATTAACGCTATTAATGCAATCACAGTACAGACTAAAGAATAGCGAGCTTTGGTGTACTTTAAATCTCGTAATGAAAGATACATTTAATTCCTTACTAATTAACTAAGTGTAAAGAATAACATAGTATATTAGCATCTATGTGTGTGTGATGAAAAAGATGTTTACTAATTGCTCGATTATTAAACAGTTAAATTATACGCTTATTAGTATTGCACAAAGTTCTGCGCAGAAGGTGTCGAATTAAAAGTGTTAGTTAAATGTTGCATTGTCGCATCGAATTCAACAGGTTTGTCATCCATACCTATAAATTTTGCAACTCTCAAATCTGCTTTCACTTTTTCACCATAACAATTATCTATATCAACTTTGCGCAATATTTCTTCTACTGCTTCAGTAGTTGGGTAACTATCTCCAATAGTTCTTGTCGAAATAAGCTTTTCCGTCAAAAGTACACCAAATTGAGAATTAAAATCTGTCCTATGTATTAAATCTGCTAGCAAATGATCCGGCAAAACGCTACCAGACTCCAGCACGGTCTTCGTTACGTTCTCACCTGACTTAACTAACCCAAGATCGACCATCATTAAAGCAGTTTTTTGTCCATATTTACTTGATAAGTCGAGTTTCTGCATTATTTCAAGAGCAAGTTTTGGCCCACCAATATTTCTAGTTTCAGTTGTACCAAAATTATCGCCTGCTAGAGATGCTGGTGGCAGCAACTTGGCATCAAATAAAGATTGGATAACTCTTATACCGAGCTTAGAGTTAAAATCGGTGGTATTAACTAAAGTTCTAAGCGCCTCATTGTCACCTCTAGACGAACGAGATAGTAGTAAATTTGTTTCAGCACTTTTAATTCCATTTCTTGGTTCTCGATCATCACGTTTTGCTCTTCTTTCACGAAGAAGCCTTTGTAAGTATTCAAACAGTCTTTCTCGTTGTTCTACTTCTTGAAATGGAAGGTTTGTTATGAAAACACCTGTTTGAGTTTGCAAATCTTTCATATCTCTTTCAAAAACTGCAGTAAAATCAGGCATTCTAGGAGTTCTAGGTATTCTAGAGCCACCTAGAGGATCACCGATTGGACCTGAAGCCCCATCATTGCTTTGCCTAGAACTGCCTGGCATTTGACCTGTAGATGTTTGTGGATTAAGTAATCTCATCCTATGGAGATAAGCGCTTCGTGTACTAACATTGCCTAATAGTGTTTTAGCTCCAATGACTGCCTCAAGTTCACGTATTGCTTTTATATTTCCTTGTAATCCAGAGTTTATATCGGGATGTAAATCTCGCAATTTGGGACGAGCGGCTTCGTTAATAATTCGTCTAGCCTCAATTTGAGATTTTCCTACTAAGTCTTCCCAGTTTAAGCCCAAAACCTCACACGGATCTGGATGTAGTTCAAAATTGGACATATAGACATTATAGGACAATTCATATCTGTTTACAAGAGCCTTAATCTAATGTTCGTCTTTTTAGCTCGTTTTGATTTCTAAGCTATAAAACATGATATATCTCACTAATCACAAAAAATATTATAACAATTAATTGACACTTCATGTTATGCTCATTACGGCTACTCATTTTTCTTAAAAGAGTGTTTGAAATATTCATATTAGTAAATGAGTATATCTATCATTAAGATGCGCTATGGACGTAGCTACTAAATACTTATTAAACAGTCCCCCCTGTAAGTATGAAACGAAAAGATAGGAATAACTCTCTTTCATAAAACAGTTTTTCTAATAAATAAACTGCACCCCAATAAAGGAAGATTCATGAAAACAACTGCCCCCAATTTCAACAAACAGCTGATCTCATCATCCAAAACTCGTTGGCTCATAGTATTAGTAGCACTTTCTTTAATACTAACTATGTCAGTCGCAACGGCGGATACGTCTAAAAAGAAGTTGTCGGATGTGCAGAATCTAACAGTCACTCCTAGCAATGGTTCATTGAAACTTACTTGGAACCTAGTTACAGGTGCTGATAATTACACAGTACGCTGGGGAACAAACGGCCAATACAGCAACTACTCAAACAATCGATCAGCAGCAGATAATCCACGTACCAACAAATACACAATCACAGGTCTAAAAAACGGTAAACAATACAACATATCGATCGCAGCAAGAGACACCACAAACAAAAGCATAAAAGGAAACTACACTAACCCAACACTAGCAACACCAAATATTACGAAGTTGTCGGATGTGCAGAATCTAACAGTCACTCCTAGCAATGGTTCATTGAAACTTACTTGGAACCTAGTTACAGGTGCTGATAATTACACAGTACGCTGGGGAACAAACGGCCAATACAGCAACTACTCAAACAATCGATCAGCAGCAGATAATCCACGTACCAACAAATACACAATCACAGGTCTAAAAAACGGTAAACAATACAACATATCGATCGCAGCAAGAGACACCACAAACAAAAGCATAAAAGGAAACTACACTAACCCAACACTAGCAACACCAGTTGCTCCTGTTACTACTACTACTCTTGCACCTACTACAACTACAACTACTATTGCACCTACTACAACTACCACTTTACCTCTTGTAAATAGTTTTATAGATAACTTTGATGGTAGCGCGGTAAACACTGCAAATTGGAAAGCATATTATAATAACTATGGATCAGCTAATCATGAACTTCAATGTTTAACACCAAATAACTTAACTGTATCTAATGGCACACTTAAAATCTTTGGTAAACGAGAAACCGTTACTTGCTCAAAATGGGGTACTTATAATTTCACATCCGGATTTTTAGGTTCACGTGAAGTAGGAAAATACTATCCAAGATACGGTACTTTTCAAATGAGAGCAAAACTTCCTCACGGTAATGCTAACTGGCCAGGATTCTGGTTACGACACCGTAACGGAGCAACTGCAACTAACGGTGCTGAAGTAGATATTATGGAATACTTCCATCCTCAACTCCCAGGAAAAACTACTTCCACACTACACCTAGCAGGCAAAAAAAATACTTACAAGAAATCAACTTTCTTTGAGACTCCAACAACGCAACCGGGATGGCACACATGGGCGGTGACAATCTCACCTGTTGGAAATGCAGTTAAATTCCAATTCTTAATTGACGGCAACGATGCTGGATCTTATATGGATCAGAATGCATCAGCATGGAACACATCTGCTCCAGCAGATGGTACATGGGACATGGCAGTGAACATGTCAATTGGGGGCGACTGGGTAGGAAACCCAGACGGCGATATATCAAAACTAGGAAACGGTCAATGTGCCCAAGCGAACTGTGCGACAACAGGAATCATGCAAACTGTGTTCCCAGTACAATACGAAGTTGACTACGTAAGATACACACCGCTTAGCTAACAAAATCAATTCCGGTGGATAATATATTCGCCGGAATTTCTTATTGTATTTCTAGCGCACTAATTGCAGAAAAGAATATGTTTATTTGTTAATGATTTTATTGGTAATATGATTTAATTCTCAAAGTACACATCGATGATATAACTATATTTGTGCGTTATACTTTTAATTAACTATATGACTGCAAATCAACGAATATTAAGTAATTGCAAGATTGTCTCTAAGTTACTGGCATACGCTTCTTTGCTAATTGCTGTCTTGGTTGTAATCGGCTATTTTTTAAACATCAAAACTTTACAGTCAATCATACCGACTCTTCCATCGATGAATCCGATGACAGCAACAATGATTATGCTTATAAGCTCATCGATTTTATTTAAAGAATCGAACAAGCGTAAATTATCACCTATTTTGAGCTGGCTAGTATTATTAATTACTTTTACTAGATTCCTTGACTTAATTAATAATAATATAGATATAAACAGTCGTATTATTAAATTAATATTTAGATCTGACCTAATCACAAGTCCAGTTGCGTATTTAACTGCATTTAGCTTTGCACTACTAGCCATTTCAATGTTGATAGATGATTATAAAATTAGCAAGGTAATAATTTCACAAATACTTGTTAGCATCTCGCTTTTTATAGGCTCATTTGCCATCATAGGTTATACCCTTGGCGCAAGAATCGCAGGAACATTTTTATTTTTTGCTGCAATGGCTTTACACACATCGATAACGATCATCCTCTTAAGTATTTCGATAATTCTAATAGATCCAGATAAGGGTACAACAAAGATTATTGTTAGTGCCGGTGTTGGCGGTAATACGTCAAGACGTCTAATTAATTATATTATTATTGGAACTTTGTGTATGGTTTTAATAATAGATAAAGGAATCAAAAACAATCTGTACGAACCCTCTGTAGGTTCTGCTTTATTTTCGGTCACATTTGCTGCATTCTTTATTATTGTGACACTAATAACTTCAGTAAAAACCGAGAACCTTACCGAACTTTTACAAGAGAGTAAAGCATGGGATGACGTTGTTCTTTCTAGTATTGGTGACGCTATGGTAATTATTAACTATGACGGAACGATTAAATCAATCAATGCTACTGCCCTTTCAATGTTGAATTATGAGGAAAGTGAAATATTAGGTAAAGCCTATGAAGGGCTTTGGAAAGTACATACCTTATCAGGATCTGTTCTTAATGATAATGAACTACCTTTAAATAGAGTTTTAAACCAAGGTATAAAAGAATCTGGCAATTTTTATTATGTTTTTTCTGATACAGAAAAAGTTGCAGTATCATCAACCATGACACCAATAATTCTCGAAGGTAGAATCCTTGGTGCCATAAATATTTTTCGAGACATCACTCGAGAAAATGAAATCGATAGAGCAAAATCCGAATTCGTTTCAATTGCATCGCACCAGTTACGAACACCCTTATCTTCAATAAACTGGAATGCAGAATTACTTATTAGCGGTGACGCTGGAGAGATGAATGAAACTCAGCAGATGATGACGAATGAGATTTATGATGCAAGTCGCAGAATGGTCGATTTAGTTCGATCGCTTCTAAATGTATCTCGTATTGAACTTGGTTCTCTTCATTTCGAACCATCTATGAATGATTTTAACAATTCAATTGATAAAAATATTAAAGAACTAATTCCATTATCCAAAGTACATAAAAATACAATAATTAGAAACTATGCAGATATACCTGAGATCCTATTTGACGATGGTTTTATATCTATCCTCGCACAGAATTTGATAAGCAATGCAATTAAATACACGCCGCCCGATGGAACTATTACAATCGAAACTTCATTATTAGATAAAGAAAGTAAAAATAAATCAATAAACAACCTTGATATAAATGAACCTACATTATTATTTGCAGTATCTGATTCGGGAATTGGAATACCAATAGAGCAACAAGACAAAATGTATACAAAAATGTTCAGAGCAAGTAATGCACAGATCATGTCAAGCAATGGTAATGGTTTAGGTCTTTATATAGCAAAAGGTATTGTTGAAAGCATTGGCGGAAAAATTTGGTTTATTTCAGACGAAGGTAAAGGAACTAACTTTTACGTATTACTACCTCTCAAGGGTCTGGGCCAAAACTTAGAAGGGTCCACTCTTCTTGATGCATAAATATACAATTAACCTTTAGCCCATAAGTTTTAAAACGAAAGATTAAAAAGTAGGTGAATCATAGGAAATATTGAAGTAAAAAAAGTACTGTTAGTAGAAGATGAGCCATCTCTGCGTACACTTTTGGGTTTAGCCATCGAAAAGGCGGGCTATGAGGTATGTTTGTGTGAAGATGGTTTAGATGCACTTGAAAAATATGATGAATTTAAACCTGATCTTGTTGTAACGGATTTATTGATGCCCAGACTAAATGGATTCGAACTTATCGAAAAAATACGAGAAAAATATGGTCCCAAAATTCAAATACTTGTTCTCTCAAATCTAGATAATTTAAATGATCGCCAAAAGGCAATGGCTTTGGGGACTGCTGGTTTTCTTATTAAATCAGATTCACCGCTGTCTGTAATCAAAAGTAAAATTATTTTATTACTAGATAGAGATATGTCAATTGACACAGATAATATCTCAGATATTATCTAATTATTTATTTTGTAAATTTTCTTTAATATCTTGAATAATAGCATCGAGTCGCATTTCTGCTTTAATGAAATATTTATCAATACCTAAGCCAATGTAGATATGCTTCTTTTCATCATCGCTTGAATTTGAAATTAAAAAAATTGGCAAATGTTTATATTTATCATTTTTTTTAATTTCAACTACCAGGTCCATTCCTGTTTCTTTACCTAATAGATAGTGGTCTAGCCAAATTAGGTCTATATTCTCAATTTCATCTAAATACTCAAGCGCTTGTTTTGTAGTTCGTGCAGATATGGTATTGAAACCTGCAAGTTCTAACTTAAATCCAACAACTTTCTGTAATGGTATCTCATCTTCAACAACTAGTACTGTCGGTTTTGTTAAATTCATTTTTAAAGTATACATTATAAAATTCTATGTACTGATTAATAAAAATATTATTTTGAAAGTAGTTCAATCTACATATGATAATTATCTCGATAAAGCATTTATTGAAATACTATATCCAGGAGAACATATTGAGAGAATTATTCAAGAAGAACTTTAGTTATAATTCATAACTGATGTTAATCATTTATGGTTGAACATTTCTTTTTCCAAGAGAAACTACTTTTAATATAAGAGCAGAAATAATTAGATAAATAATAGCTGCGATTATAGTCTCATATTCGATCTTTCCTTGACCGTTCCCATAAACAAAACTTTTACCAAAAATTCCATAAAACGGACGTACAAAAGGATTTGTTATATTATAAATGAATGAAACAAAGCCATTAGCTGTTCTAGCACCGAGCAACAATAATATGAATCTAATTGCTAGTAATGATAATAATACTGAAGTTATTAAATATATTATTTGGGAAACAAATGAACGACCAGATACTGTGCGATCGACCTCTTTAGGTCTAGTACCATTTGAAACAGCAGTATTTTCATGAACTACTCTTACTTCTTCGTTTTCAGACATAAACTCCAACTTTCCACTAATATTTAATTTATATAATAACATTAATTAAAGCAATAAATCTGTAAAATATCTCACATATTATGTATTTCTTCGATTTTTGCTATATTGATATAAAGAATATCTATAATTTTCTGAATAGGCATTAATACAACAAGTTTTATCATCTAGTGTTTATTTGAAATCGATCTCACGCGTTCTAGCCAAAGCAATGCCATTATTAAAATTTCATTTATTATCGCTATCCAAGCATATGAAGATATACCACTAAAGGCAATAGAAAATATTCGAGTCATGAATATTACACCAACAGCTAGCATTGCCGATAAAAGCCATACGTCGTCTTTTGTAATAAAATAGATACCAACTAACGCTATAAATATAAGAAACGATCCACCAATATGACTCGCAAGTGCATTATTTCCTGAAGCAGAATTACTATTTATTTTATATAAATTTTTAGCTTTCTCAATATTGCAGATCCAAATAGTTGCTAGTGAAAAAAGAAATAGCATCTCTGCGCCAATTAATATTCTTACAATAATATTAATAATTTTCATAACGCAATATACTTATTCCTGTTTTGTATAAAAAATATTTGTTAACGCTATAGCTAACAATGCAACACAAAAACCTAAAGTTAATGAGAATAAAGATCCTCCACTATCAAATATTCGCTCTTTGCCCGGCAAACGAAATTGATACAAAGCAGTAATACACATCGCTAAGTATGCCAATCCGATTCCTAGTAATAGTAATATGCTTTTTGATAGACCAACTAGGATAGTTGCAATACCCAAGACTATAAGTGTAATAGCAGCACTATTACCCATTTTTATAAAATTTATTAAATCTGAGTCAATTTGTGAGAACAAACTAAAAGCAATGGAGCTAGCACCAATGACAGTAATACTAGTTGAGAATTCTTTATTTAGTTTCATCATTATGATACCGCCAAGAATAGTTTTGTAATTCTGCCTTTACCATTAATCCAGAATTTACGTAGTACCCCATCTAGGCCACCGTGTCTACCAGCGCAACTAGCAAACATTAATAGGTTTGCCATTAGTAGTAAATAATAACTCCACGGCCATTCATTGGGAGCATTTAAAACCGTTAGCGCAATAGTTATCGACATAAAAGCACCTAACAAAGAGAAAAATCTAGTGTATAAACCAAATAAAATAAAAGCGCCAAGCGTTGCTTCTGTTATTAAAGACATCCAACCAAAAAAAGTAAAATTAGGTAAAATTATATTATCGACTAATGGTTTCATAAATCCTAATACAGGTTTTGTTGAACCAAACTTAGTGTAATAATATAGACCACTATTATTTTTCTTTCCAAAATTATCTGAAATTGATTTCCAACCAGAATTTTCAATCCAGAGTAAACCTAATGAGATTCTTGAAACGCAGATAATAATTGAAGAAAAATTTAACTTTCTTATTTGCTTAATCATAAATTTATTATACCTGAGCAATCTCTAAATTAACGTGATGCTCTTTTTTCTTTCTATAACTTCCAGCACCCCATAGCGCTAAAGTTATTATAACTGCCCATATATACAAATTATAAGCTATACCTCGCTGAGTTCCAAAAGACTGTTGTGCTAGATAAACGTAAGATGACACAAAGACTATTGGTAATATAAAGAATTTCTTTGTGATAGCGATTAGCGAAAGTAATAATAGACTATACCAACCTTGAGCAGGAGTTGAAATTAAAGTTACACAAACTAGTAATAGCAATGCACTATTTTCCGGAAATGATGGATCAGTTTTAAACATCGCATAAATAGATACTATCACTAGTACCAACAAAGCAATATAAGTTGATTGATGAGTAGTAAAAATTCTACTTAATAGTAAAAATCTTTCACCATTAGAATATTTTTCTTCTTCAAGATAGCCAGGTAAAAAGCCAAGAACTTTAGTACCAATAGAAAGCACATATCCTAAATAAGACACTGCTACAGTCAAAATAGCGCTGAGGATAACCCGAAGCGGCTTTTTTGAAATCAATGATGGAGATATAACTGCCGGATAGAACTTTGAGGCAAAAGCAATACCAATGAAAATCCCACATCGAATATATTTCTTTGAAGCACAAGCAGATAAAGCTAATAGTGCAAATATTATACCAAGCCAATCTATATGTGCATTATTAACCAATTCAATATATGTTATTGGGCACCAGGCAAAAACAGCACTCGCCCAAAGAGAACTTCCATTTACAGCTAGCCTTTTTGCTATTAGAAAAGAAATTATTAATACTCCAATTGCTCCAGCTACCTGGTAAGGCAAATGGCTTTTGCCAGTTATAAATGTAGTTAGATACAAAGCAGTAAATGTAGCCTGTGATGCTGGAGGATAAATTGTATTAACAGTTGGTCTATTAATCTTTGAACACTCACGCGGTTTAATACGATGTTCGGGGCATGGCTTTTTTCTTGAAAATATAAAATCGTCACGAAGATACGCTACCTTCTCATCAGCAGGCGAATACCTATAAGGATTAATGGCATTTACTTGTACTTTTCCATCCCAATAATATCTAAAGTCATCATCACTAGTCGAAGGAGGCGAACTCATCGCACATATTTGTAGAAAAACGGCACCTAAAACTAAAATTACAGCAAATGATTTTTTTGAAATGTTTAAATTCTTGATAGCTAAAATCGATATTGAAAATAAAATTAGATTTATAGTTAATAGTTTTATATCATTATATTTAATTGTTTCAGTATTTAAAAATAGAACTGTGATTATACCTTGTGCAAGGAAAGATATAAATAAAAGATATTTGAAAAAACTTTGCTTAAGGAGAATACTCATTAACTAATCTAATTCTTCAATGATCTTTTTAAAGGTATGCCCAAATCGCGAACTTGGTATCATTTCATAAACCATGTGGGCAGATTCTATATCATCAAAATCAGTTAATGTATCGAGTATCTGAACATTTAAATTTAATTCTTTTAATCTATTAAGTTGTGCTTTACCTGTCTCATTTGTTGACATAGCAATATCACTAAATGCATATTTCGCTAAGTCCGGATTTCTGAACCCAATAATCCAATAACCACCATCTGTTGTCATCCCTATACATGCATCAAATTTAATTGGGTCAAAAGCCGATAGTAAATAATTTGTTATCTGTGGTGTATCCATAGCGACCAACATCGCTGGTTGTTTATGGCTAACATTCATAAATGCAAAACTTAACCGCTTAGAAAAATCTCCATCACATTGAGAAATTATACTTGTAAAAGCTTCAGAGTATTTTTTAGGATCGCCTTGAAAGTATAGGACTGAATCTATTGAATTGATTCCTTTTATAGTATCAATAGTATCTAATAAAGCGCTATCTGCAAGTTCAGCTGCTTGTTCGTAGGTTAACGGAGGGACGAGACGAGTTTTTACATTACCAACAATTGGTTCTTTTGCAATTAAAATAATTGTTTTTCTAGAAATATTGTTCGATATGGTTGAAGTATCACTAGCCTCCATTAGATTATTACCGACTTTCACTTTCAATATGCATATCTGAAAATGCCTTATTCATATCTTTAATAGCATTTATCGTACCACGAAGAGTGCCTGTTACTTTAGACTTACCTTCACGTTTGAGATATTGAATATCAAAAGTCTTAATTTTCCAATTTTTTGCGTTAGCTCGTAAAATCATTTCCAATGGATAGCCACTACGTCTATCTTTAATATTAAGATCAATATATTTTTGTGTATTCACTATTCGAAGTGGACCAAGATCAAAAAGTTTATAGGTTGTACTTTTCCTTATTCTTCTAGCTAATTCTCTATTAGCAATTCGCATAGGAATTGTCATTGCACTATAAGATGCGGGAATTCGTCTAGCGATTGCTAAATCTATAGTTTGTTCTTGGACTGCAACTGCCTGTAAATCTATTACGCTTGGATCAATAGTTGCATCACAATCACAAAATGCGATTGTTTGTGCACTTGCAGCTAACAAGCCGGCATGGCAAGCAGCGCCATAACCAGGCTGTTCACACTCAATAACTTTTGCTCCAAAACTTTTTGCGATCTCAATAGAATTGTCACTTGAACCATTATCTACAACAATCGCATTAATATTTTTGCTTACTCTACTTAGAACCCATGGTAATGCTTTTTCTTCATTTAGACATGGCAGAATTAGATCAATCATATTATATTTATACCCATATTTTCACTAGACATGATTGGTCTTCATCGCTTCGTCAACAAGGCCTTTCATGCCTTTCTCAAAATCTATTTCTGGCTGCCAATCTAATTCAGTTTTTAGCCTTGTTGAGTCCGCAGTAATATGTCGAACATCTCCAAGACGGTATTGTTTTGTCACAATAGGAGCTTTCCCATTAAATGCTCTCGACAATTCATTAGCCATATTTCCTATTGTTCGAATAGTGCCCGATCCAGTATTAAAAGCACGAAATCCAGATTTGTGATTAAGGTTTGCTTTCACTGTTGCTTTTGCAATGTCAGATACATGTATAAAATCTCTACGTTGACAACCATCTTCAAAAACTTTTGGCGCTTGATCTCTTAATAATGACGAAATGAAAATTGCAGCTACACCTGAATACATACTATCTTTAGGCATTTTTGGCCCATAAACATTATGGTATCTCATTGCGCTAACAGAACCATTCGTTAATCTTGACCATGAGGAACATAGATTTTCTTGAGCAAGTTTTGTTGATGCATATACATTACGTGGCATTAATGGATCATCTTCTATGACACTTATTGGAGTTAATTCATTATCACACATAGGACAATTGGCTTCGAAGATTCCTTTTGTCAGATCATCCTCATTGCGTTGAGTAGGTATCACTTTGCCATGTTCAGCACATAGTGAATATCCTTCACCGTATACAACCATTGAGCTCGCAAGCGTAATATTAGAGATATTTTGTTTTGTCATTTCTTCTAATAATATTGCAGTAGCTAAAACATTAGAAGATGTATAATCAACAGTGTCATACATATCTACACCTAAGCCAACTTTACCAGCCAAATGTATAACATGATCAATACCATTTAGTACTTTGGGCAATAAAATTTCATTTCTTATATCTTCATGAATAAAATTAACATCATCTGAAAATTTAACCTCATTGCCATGGTGAACATCTGGTCTTAAAGAATCTATGACTCTGACACTATGTCCTGCTATTAAAAGTTCATTAACAACATTTTGTCCAATAAATCCAGCACCACCAGTAACTAAAATTTTCATCAATCAATTCCAATCAGGCACATGGAAAAGCAGATGCAAGAACATCTCCCTTAATGCGATGTTGCCTATATTCATCTTTAATTGTTGATATAGTTTCAGCTAATGGTGACCAATCGTTTTGGACTTTCATGCTTGGATCAATCGCTGCAACAGGATGCCAATAAACACCTTCTTTTGTAATACACACTTCAGGAATCAAAGACGCGCGAGACATTACAAGCCCAGCATTTGCATAACCTTGTTTTGCAATACGTCGAATAACCCTCTGGTCTTGTTCCAACTTCAAATCATCACATAATGCATTCCATTCGCTTTCTGTTTCGCCTGCATCCTCGCCTAAAGTTGCAGCGACCCTGACTCGAAATCCACTTTCTATAGCAAACTTTATGCCAGCTAATGCCTTATCGAAACTCCCCTGCCCGCGATGTAAATCATGTAGATCTGGTGTTGCAGAATCTAAACTTATTTGTAAAGTCAAATTATTACGATCAACATTTTCTAAACGACGTCTACGTTCACCAGTAAATACCATTGCATTAGTCAATACTGTTGTTGGGAATATTTTTGTAGATAAATTCAGACGTTCATCTAAGTCAATGAGCATAAATGGTTCTCCACCGGTTATGAAAACCTCTTTTACATTTGAATTTTTAGCTTGATCAATAATCTTCTCAAATTCATCAACAGTAATTGTGCGTGGGTCAACTTTTGGGGATGCTTCCACACAACAATAATCGCATTGAAGATTACATGAAAAATTTGTGTAGATCCAAAGTCGATGGCCTGGTCTTTTATCAGGGGCTAGAGCTTCTATTGGATCAGTTACCCGACCTCTTAAAATTTCTACAGAATCACCATGAACAGTCAATAAAGTATTCCCCGTTGATTGTGTCCAACGGTTTATAGTATCAACATCATCAGGACCATTAACTTCTATACGAACTGTGGTGCCTAAAGGTATCATCTGCACACGTTCGACTAGCTCAAGCGCGAGCAATGAATTCATAATTTACCAACGATCCGAAATGCCTTGAGTTTCCATGGCCATTTCTAAAGATTTATAGCCATCTAAGTTTGGAAGTTTCCATTCTTTTAAGCCTTCAAGTTCTAATACAACACGATGTTCTGGGATTTCCCAGTCCATCTTCAAAAGATTATTAACCCATCTTTCGATCAAAGGATCTTTATCAGGTCTTAGCGTTGTAAAGTTACAATGGCTATATTGTTCAGACTCAAATACAACTTCTAAATCAGAAGTTGATTCGTCACCAGCTGCATTTAAATTATTCCAAGTATTAACACCGATTGCTGCAACATCCGCTTCATCGTTAAGTACAGCTCGTAGAGCATCAAGATCAGATCGACCTGTGTCACCATGCTTACCAACATCTGAATCAAAAATAATGAAAGTACAATTGTCTTTGTCTATTCCTGCTTGTGCCAAATAATGTTCGGCTAAAATTCTTGCTTGACCCGAATCACGAGAACCAAGAGCAACACGTTTATTCTTTAATGATTCAAGAGACTTTAAACCTGAACCTGATCTTGAAACAAACACAGTTGTAAATACTAAGTCAGTATCACGAGTCGCTAGAGCTCTAGCTTTACCATCAGTCTGATGCAAAGTACGTATCCATGCCACATTTGTATTCCATGCAACATCAACATGACCTGCAATTAATGATTCAACTTGACGTTCATAATTTGAATATAAAACAAAGTCCATAGGTGTATCGGTTTCTCGAAAGTAATCTTTGATTCCTTCCCATATTGGTACTACGTTAGGGCTATAGGCAACCGCACCTATTAAGAGTTCATTAGTTTTTTGTTCATTATTATTATTCAAAATAGATCCATTCCGCAAAGGCCTTTGCCTAAGAAATCAAATAGGGCATCAGATGTTGGTGCCATTACAAATCCTGCACGTGCATCGCGTGCTGGTCGGTCAATTCCTAACTGCTTTGAGAATCCCGCGCCACCAGCTATACGCATAGATAAATCAGTGACGTTAAGTGCACCTTCATTACATCCTGCTTTCGAGCCGAGAACAAATAGGATAGTTGAGTCGTCAGGTGATGCTATCTTTTCTGCAGTTTTTTCTAACAAAGCATCAATAGATGCTAGTTGAACCCAAGCTTTAGCTATATAAGCACGAATGGTAGGAAGATCAGCAAGTGTTGAATCTGAATATTCAAAACGAGAAGCTGAAGCATGATCGATAGCACCAGTTAAAGCAGCTCGTGCCAAACCTACTGAAACAGCCGAATTACCGAGACAGAACCATGGAAGTACAACTGACATTAATTGACCAAAACCAGTTTTTTCTTCACCTAAACGAGCGGTACTATTAGAAAGTTCTATATCAAGTGATACTGGTGCAGAGTCATTGCCACGTAAACCAAGACCAGTAAATTGCCCTGAAACTTTAACTCCTAGTGCAGTTCGGTCAACTACATATAGGTTGCTCTCTACAGGACTTTCTCCTTCTGGGGCTTGTGATGTAATAACATAAACATCAGCTTCTGATGCGGAAGTTACCCAACTTTTTTCGGCAACAATACTAACTTTGTCTTCATCTGTCGATTTCGCTTGTGAGACTGGCGCCCAAAAATGACTACGTGATCCTTTTTCGCTAAAAGCAAGTGTTGCTAATTTTTTTCCACTAGCAAGATCCTTTACAAGTTGATCTCCTCCATTACTTGGCGGTGCTGCGGCAATAACCGATACTGAACACATATGCATCAGATAGATCATTGAAGTCGATCCACAAGCTTGTGCGATTTCACGAACCACATGCGCAAATTCAACTGGTCCATAACCAAGTCCGCCATTAGTTACTGGAATATTAACACCCATCAAACCAGAATCGGCAAGTGCACTAATTGATTCTGTTGGAAATTTTGCATTATCATCAGTCGCTTGTGCATTATCGCGGATTATTGGTAGAACTTTTTCTAGCCGATCTAGGATGTCGGTAATCATATATATTCCTCCTTCTTTGCGGTATTATATATACATTACGATGCTCGCAGTGCTTTTAGATTAAATACCTTTTGCAATGCTACTATATTTGACATGTATAAAACTGCTGAACCAATTGGAATTATAGGAGGTTCGGGTTTTTATTCATTACTTAACGATTCTGAAACTCTTAATATTGCAACACCATATGGAAAAACTAGTGATGATATCACTAAAGGTACAATCAACGACCGCACTGTATACTTTCTTTCTCGCCATGGTTCTAAACATCAATACCCCGCACATCGGGTTCCTTACCAAGCAAATCTTTGGGCATTAAAGTCACTTGGTATTAACCAAATTATTTCCCTGACAGCAGTTGGTTCTCTCGATGCACAACTCACACCTGGGACATTTGTTGTTTCCGATCAAATCGTTGATCGCACACGTACACGAATTTCTACTTTTTGCAATGAGGATAAAGGTGCTATACATGTCTCGCTTGCTGACCCATATTGCGAAAAAGGAAGATCTGCATTAGTGGAGTCTTGCAAATCTTTAGAGTTCAAATTTTGCGACAAGTCAATTATGGTAGTTATCGACGGTCCGAGATTTTCTTCTCGTGCTGAATCTCAAGAATTTCAACGCAACGGTTGGTCTATTATTGGAATGACAGGAATGCCTGAAGCTGCGTTAGCTAGAGAGTTATCGATGTGTTACAGCACACTTTCTTTAGTTACCGATTTTGATGCTGGAGTTAATTCTGGTGAAGGTGTGACCCAAAAGGAAGTACTTGAACTATTTTCAGCCAATCTTCCTAAAATGAAAGATATTGTTATGAGAGCGATTGATTTTTTACCAGAAAAACAAAGAAATTGCGAATGTGTAACTGTTTTTGAAGGGACACCCAAACCTTATTGGATGCCATAAACTTGATAATTTATATTTTTACTTGACTTAAGTCCCTAAAGTGACGATAAATTTATATGGAAAATTCGCCAAGCTTTAGTGTCCTTGTAATTGATGATGAACCTTCCCTTCGTAATGCTATGGCTCTTAAACTTTCTAGTCGTGGCTATGAGGTATTTCAAGCTGCTGATGGAAGAGAAGGTTTAGAACTTGCATTAAAGAGTTTGCCAGATGTTATAGTTTCTGATCTGATGATGCCAAATATGAATGGCGCGGAACTAATAGATGCATTAAAAGCCGTTGATTCAACTAGGCATATTCCTGTCATTGTATTATCAAATGTAGATAATGTTATTGAATATCAAAGCATTAGTACTACAAGTGCAAACCTTGATGGTATAAAGATCGTTAAGAAAGCAGAAACTCCACTAGATAGATTAGTAGATCTTGTAAACCAAGCAATTGCAATGTTTGTTTGCTAAATATTAAAAAATAATTTATATTTCATTTTCTACTTATGGATATTTAAATTTTAGATACATGTAATTTTCACAAAAAAAGAGGGCCCTAAAGCCCTCCTAATGTAATTTTTATAAACTTAACTAAATAAGATTAATGACCGGCCATTCCAGCTACAGGTGCACTTCCATCTGCATTATTAGCTTGAAATAAACCTAAAGCACCTTTACCGATGTTTGAAAACTTGTGTGTTACAAACGCATAGTGGCCTGCTTCTTTCAAAGTAAATTCAACGAATCCACCTTGTGCAGGTTGAAGGTCAAGTGCTTGTGATCCACCAGGTCCTGGCTTTAATAAGTAGTTTCCTTCTTTATACACTGTGTCAAAAATTGTTCCGATTATATGGAAAGAAGAATTCTCATTCGGCCCACCATCTAGAACCCACATACGTATTCGTTCGTTTACTTTTACTTCAAGTGGCTTGAATTTATATTGATTAACATAACCGTTAAACATTACTGCATCAAATTTACTGTCAGTCATTTTTGCCAAATCGCCTGGCTTGTCTTTTGGACCAGTATAGAGTTCACCTTGCATAACAATATATTCGTGATCAACTTTTGCTAAATCTGGTGGATCAATAACAACTGCACCCCACATACCGTTTCCAATATGGTGTAGTGCTGGCGCTGTTGCACAATGGTACATCCAAATACCCGCTTTTTCTGCAACGAAACTATAAAGTAGAGATTCGCCTGGAGCGATAGATTTCATTTTCTCATCCATTGCTGCATATCCAGCATGGAAGTCCAATGAGTGTGACATTTTACCATCATTTTTAAGAGTGATGTTAAAAGTGTCACCAATTTTACCATGTAGTACAGGTGCAGGAGCCACACCATTAAATACCCACATCTCTTGCTTTAGACCAGGAGATACTTCTATAACTTCTTCAGTTGCAGAAAGTGTAATGTTATGTACCTTTGCACCATCAGCAGGAGCTAAAACAGCATCTCTAGGTTTAAAGTCTTTAGCAGGTGTTGCTGTAAAGTCGATCTTTGCATCATCTTTATTAATTGAAGTTGGACTCATATCCATTGAGTCTTGCTTCTTATCGTCTTTTTTGTCATCCCCACAAGCAGTAAGTGAGAGAATCATAAATATACTTAAGGCAAGAGCAACTATAGTAATTGATCTTTTAAGCATACCTTTCTTGTTCTTTGTGGAGTTTATTTCTCCACTTGATTCTTTTGTCTTATTCATCATTAGCTCTTTTCTTAGATGGTTAATATTAAGGTCTTATCTATATAGTCGCTTATTTAACAACTATATTCATAAACATGCCTGCTTCTTTGTGTCCAGGTATTGCACAATTAAGTTCAGTACTTTTTTCCACTTTACCTATTTCTAAATCAGCAGAAGAGAAAGGGGTAAGATCCGCAGTTTTGAATTTTCCATCTTCAGTGCTTAAATTATGAACAACTGTTCCATCATTAGTCACAACTAGCTTAAGATTGGTTCCAGCTTCTACTTCTATTGATGCTGGTGTAACAGACATACCTGATACATCATCTTTAAGTGAAACTTTTACTGTTTTAGTATTGGTACTAGTACTTGTCTTTGATTCCTTTTTGTCATCGCTACTCGATCCACATGCTGTAGAGAGCGCTGCAATACTCACAAGGCTTAATGCGATAATCGCCATTTTTGTAATTTTTGTAATTCTAATTTTTTTCATCTTCTACTCCTTTTGTAGTTGATACAATGTTAACAGATATAATTTCTTAATTATTGATTATATAGAAGAAATAAAAGATATCTCGATGGGTGATCTTAAGATCAAAATTACAGATATA